>NZ_JBEZGQ010001529.1:0-1474 GCF_040650095.1 Actinoplanes sp. NPDC048791
AGCGCCCGGCCGGCTGCGCTCACCTGGCTGCTGCGGCACGCGGAGGCCGCCGCCCGGGCGCTCTTCACCCGTGTGTAGCGATCGGCCATGAACACGACGATCGTCAGTGACGAGTACGGCAGCAGCGCGTCGGTCAGCGCGGGCGAGCGTTCGGCCGCGCCTTGCACGAGCGGCTGCGCGGCGAGCCCGAACCGTGCGGCCGCCACCTTCACCCACTCGCCGAAGACGGCCGCGCGTTCCGGCTGCCACGTCGGCAGCAGGGGCCGGACCAGCTCCTCGGGGCCGCCGGTGAACAGCATCGGTGCGAACCAGACGTTCGAGCCCGACGCCACGCAGCGGGCGGCCTCCTCCCAGGTGATCCAGGGCTGTCCCCAGTCGCCCGGAGTGTCCAGCCACCGGTCGCGTTCGCCGTCGCGCCACTCGAGGGTCGCGGGGTCGTCGCAGCTCAGGCCCGCGATCACGACCGGTTTGGCGGGCTTGGCGCGATGCAGCCACGGTGGGCTGGACAGCACCGGCGGGACGGCTGCGATCGGCGCGTACGAGACGGCGGCAGCGGCGGCAGCCACGGCACGCACCCGTTCCGCGGCAGCGGGGCCGAGCGAGGGCAGGACCTCGTCCACGAGGTCGAGGTGCCCGAGCACGTGGGCGCGCAGCATCGGCGAACCGGCCTCGGCGAACAACCGCATCGCCCGGGCCGGGAAGCGTGCGGCCGCGTCGAGCACCGCCGCGGGGACGTACTTGCGGTCGAGCCGGGCGAGCAGCTCGGCGAAGACGGCGTCGTCGTCCATGTCAGTCAGGACCGAGAGCATCCGTTGCTGGGATTCGGCGGTCATGTGCGGGACGTCGAACCAGACCAGCACGGCGCCGGCCGCGCCCGGCCCGAGCCCGTCGGCGAGAGTGGCCAGCACCCCGGACATCGGCAGCGACCACCAGTTGTCGAGGTGCGGCGCGAGGGCGCGCGCCTGCTCCGCCGTGCCCGCAGCGAGTAGCAGGAGCGCGGCCAGCTCCGGCTTCGGGGAGCCGTTGGCGAGGACCGTCCGCACATCCTGCTCGACCCAGTCGCGCTCGCCCGGCAACAGAACAGAGGTGGCGACAGCCGCACTCCAGCTCCGGTCGCGGTACGGCCGCAGTGCCTCGACGAGCTCGGCGTATTCGGCATCGGGCGCCACGGCGATCGCGGCCCGGACCCGGAGCAGGATCTGCCGTTGCGGCCCGCGATGGGCAGCCTCGCCGAACGCGACCGGGGCGAGGGAGAGGTCCCCGTAGGTCGCCGGATTGACGCGCTCGCCTTCCTGCACGCCCAGCAAGGCCTGCTCGACCGCCGCCCGTGCGGCGAACAGCAGGCCGTGGCGGGCGATCCAGAGGTCGGCGAGCGGCGTGAGGACGTCCCCGCTGTCCTCCGGATACTGAATGCGGATGCTCAGTGCCGAGAGGGCCCCCGCCGCGCCCAGCGGCGTCACGTCCGGGTCGTTGT
>NZ_JBEZGQ010001530.1:0-1473 GCF_040650095.1 Actinoplanes sp. NPDC048791
CAGGACCCAGATCGGGTTGGTGTAGAACCACAGGTCGCCCCACGGGTCGGCGTCGCCCAGCACGTCGAGCTTCGGGCCCGCCGCGTCCACCGCCGCGCCCATCAGGCCCGGCTGGGTGCGCTTGCCGTCCGTGCCGCGCAGGCGCAGGTAGAACGGCTTGTCCAGGCGGCCCAGCCGGTACGTCACCGACAGCTTGCGGGCGCCCGGCGTCACCTCGTACGACTTGACGACCTTGGTGTCCGGCGCGGTGAAGGTGTCGCGGGCGGCGACCGGGCCGGTCACCGAGCCGACGATCACGTCCACCCGGGACAGCACCGGGACGAACTGCGCCCAGTTCGGCCCGTCCTGGAGGTCGATCTCGAGGGTCAGCTCGGTGGCTGTGCCCCGCTTGACGTGCAGGACACCGCCCAGCGGCGTACCCGTGGCGGCCCGGCGGTCGCCCGCCACCCGGACCCGCGCGTCCAGGCTCTTGATCAGGCGGCCGTGGTCGACCCAAACCCGCCCGGCCCGCAGGCCGTCCATGACGGCCTTGTAGGAGAACGACGTCGAGCCGACGTTGGTCCGGCCGTAGAAGCCGGGCCAGAAGTCGCCGGCGGTGGTGTTCACCTTGCCGGTGTAGACGGGGTCGTTGTAGCGGCCGTTGGCCTCGAAGTCGCTGCCCGGGCCGCGGTCGGACTGGTCCAGGTAGTTGACGTGGCTGTCCGAGTTGACCGTCACCCACCAGGCCCGGCCCTCGGCCAGCAGGCTGTCCCAGAGCCCGCCGACGGTGGCGGTCATCCAGTCGAAGCCGCCCCAGGTCCGGTAGGTCTCCGGCGGGTAGCCCTGGTACGACGCGGCCGACGGGTTGTTGTCGTAGAGGCCACGGGCGCCGCCGCGGCCGTTCGGGGCCGGGATGCCGGCGGCCTGGTGGCCGGGGGCGCCCTCCATGCCGATGGCGATGGTCGGGTCGGCGTCGCGCCAGTTGCGGATCTCGTGCGGCGAGTCGATGCCGCGCCGCGACGGGTGGTTGGCCAGGAACAGCGCGCCCTCGACCTTGCGGGCGCGGACCTGCTCGCCGAGGAACTTGATGCCGGCGATCGCGGCGGCCTCGTTCTGCTCGGTGGTGTTGGTGGCCGGCAGCTGCGAGCCGTCGAAGGTCTGCTCGAACTGCTTGAGCACGCCGACCTCGTTGCGGCCCGGGTGCACGAAGACCGTGGCGTGCTCGGCGGCCGGGATGTTCCATTCCAGACCCTGGAAGGTCAGCAGGTCGGGGAGTTCCTCGCGGGTCCTGCGGATGTCCGGGTTGACCTTCTCCACGCCGATCTTGGCGTGCGCGTTGCTGCCGTGGTCGGTGATGACGACCCAGTCGAGGCCGAACGCGCGGCCGTGCCCGGCCTGGTCGATGACCCGGTACTGGCCGTCGGAGCTGTGCTGGGTGTGGATGTGGTGGTCACCCGCGAGCCAGCGGAACCCGCCCTTGGCGGTGCCGCCGCC
>NZ_JBEZGQ010001531.1:0-1470 GCF_040650095.1 Actinoplanes sp. NPDC048791
GCCGGGGTCGGCGTCGCGGGCGCAGCCGGCACCGGCGACCCGATGGAGCTGCTGCGCCGCGCCGACGTCGCGATGTACGCGGCCAAGGCCGGCGGCGACCGGCAGCGCCGCTACGCCCCCTGCCTCGACGACGAGGCCGGTGCCGAGGCGCGGCTCGGGGCGGAGATGCGTACGGCGCTCGACACCGGCCAGTTCCGCCTCGTCTACCAGCCCATCGTCTCGCTGCCCGACGCCCGCATCGTCGCCGTCGAAGCCCTCATCCGCTGGCACCACCCCGAGCGCGGCCTGGTCAACCCGGCCGACTTCATCCCGGTGGCCGAGCAGAACGGCCTCATCGTCGAGCTCGGTGCCTGGATCCTGACCACCGCCTGCGCCCAGGCCGTCACGTGGCAGCACACCCACGGCGCCGTCGCGCCGAGCCGGGTCAGCGTCAACGTCTCGGCCCGCCAGCTGGCCGAGCCCGGCTTCGCCGACTTCGTCGCCCACACGCTCGCCGGCACCGGCCTGCCCGCCCACCACCTGATCGTCGAGGTGACCGAGACCGCGGTCTTCGGCGGCGGGCAGAGTGTGCAGACCGTCAAGGACCTGCACCAGCTCGGCGTACGCATCGCCCTCGACGACTTCGGCACCGGCCACTCCTCCCTCGGCCTGCTGCAGACCGTGCCCGTCGACACCCTCAAAGTCGACAAGAGCTTCGTCGACACCATCACCATGGCCGGGCGGCACGCCGTCATCGCCACCGCCCTGATCCAGGTCGCCGACGGCCTCGGCCTCACCGCCGTCGCCGAGGGTGTGGAGACGGCCGAGCAGGCCGCTGAGTTGTACCGCCTCGGCTACCGGCTGGCCCAGGGCTACCACTTCGGCCGGCCCGTGGCCCAGCCCGACTTCCACGGCGTGCGTACCGTGGTGGCCGGGTAGCAGCGGGGTCCCGCTTCATCCATCATCGTCAGTGCCGGGTGCGTCCGCGCCGGGCGGCGACGAGAGGACCCCACCGTGCCCGACGTGCAGGCCAACGGCATCGAGCTGTACTACGAGACCCTCGGCGACCCGGCCGGCCCGCCCCTGCTGCTGGTCATGGGGCTGGGCGCGCAGCTGATCGACTGGCCGCAGGAGTTCTGCGAGCAGCTCGCCGGCCGGGGCTTCTTCGTGGTCCGCTTCGACAACCGTGACTCCGGTTTGTCGGCGAGCCGGCCCGAGTGGGCGGTGCCGGACGTGCGGGCGATCGTGGCGGGGGACCGCTCGACGGTGCCGTACCTGCTCGCGGACCTGGCCCGGGACGCGGCCGGGCTGCTGGAGGCCCTCGGTCTGGAGCGGGTGCACGTCGTCGGCGCCTCCATGGGCGGGATGATCGCCCAGCAGCTCACGATCGACCATCCGGAGCGGGTGGCCAGCCTCTGCTCCATCATGTCCACGACCGGGGAGAGGTCGGTGGGCCGGGCCACGCCGGAGGCCGCGGCGGTCCTGGGCCGG
>NZ_JBEZGQ010001532.1:0-1470 GCF_040650095.1 Actinoplanes sp. NPDC048791
TGCGTGGCCGCGGCGGTGACGAAGAACCGCCGGGACCGGGTGGGGATGGTGGATGACTGCTCGTCGGACTCTCCTCGGGTGGGACGGGATCGACGAGCGTCAGTCTTCGGCCGGACCTCACGGCGACACATCGGTGAAATCACCGGCCTTGACAGCGACCGGCCGGGGTTCTTGAGTGTTACTCGGAGGTAACCCTGTGAGAATCAGCCGGAAACAATTTGCGCTCGCCTTCGCGCCGGCCCTGATCGCCGGCGTGCTCGCCGCTCCCGCGTCGGCTGCCGCGCCCACCTGCGCCGCGCCCGTCGCCAGCACCACCCAGCCCGGCTACCTGGTCGCCGACCCGGCCTGCGAGCCGAACGGCACCCCGTTCACCGCCACGCCGGACTCCGTCGTGCACACCGGTATCCGCGACGGTGCGGCGTACCGGATCGAGGTGCCCAAGGCCTGGAACGGCCAGCTGGTGGTCTACGCGCACGGCTACCGCGGCACCGGCACCACTGTGTACGTCGACAGCCCGTCGCTGCGCGCGCACTACATCGCCCGGGGCTTCGCCTGGGCCGCCTCCAGCTATCAGACCAACGGCTACGACGTGGGCCAGGGCGTCCGCGACTCGTACGCGCTGATCGGCCTCTTCCGCCAGGTCACCGCCCAGCGCGCCCGGTCGGTCTACATGACCGGCGCCTCGATGGGCGGCCACATCACCGCCGTCGCCATCGAGGAGCACCCGCGCTCGTTCGTCGGCGCGATGCCGGTCTGCGGGGTGCTGGGCGACGCCGAGCTGTTCGACTACTTCCTGGACTCCAACGTCACCGCGGCCGCGCTCGCCGGTGTCGACATCGACTTCCCGCTGACCCCGGACGCCGGCTTCGCGGACCGGTGGCGTGAGCAGGTCAAGCGCATCCTGCCGGCTCTGGGCGTCACGACGGGCCGGCCGCCGGTGCTCACCGAGGCGGGCCGGACCTGGGCGGACGTCGTCGAGCGGCGCACCGGGGGCGAGCGGCCGGGTTTCGCCGCGTCGTTCGCGTACTGGAACGCCGCGCCCTCCTCGGCGCCCACCGCGGACCTGCCGTTCGTCTTCGGTCTCTACCCGGGGCTGTCCGGCGGCACCGCCAACATCGCGGAGGGCAACCTCACCGACAACCGGTTCACGCTGTACCGCAGCACCGACCGGCTCCTGCCCACCCGGGCCGAGTGGCAGCTCAACCGCGACGTGCTGCGGGTGGCGCCGACCGCCCGCCCGAGCCGGGGCCTGGACGGCGTGCCGCGGGTGGACGGACGGCCGCCGGTGCCGGTGCTCTCGCTGCACGACATCGGTGACCTGTTCGTACCGTTCTCGATGGAGCAGGTGTACGCCCGCCGCGCCCTGCAGAACGGCCGGGCGAAGCTGGTCGTCTCCCGGGCGATCCGGGGCGTCGGGCACTGCGACTTCACCCAGGCGGAGCTGCGGCAGGGCTTCGACGACCTGGTGAC
>NZ_JBEZGQ010001533.1:0-1467 GCF_040650095.1 Actinoplanes sp. NPDC048791
CTCGGGCGGCCCCGGATCGGCCGTTAGCCGGCGGACGCTCGGCCGGCAGGGCCGGCGGTTCGTCGGCACCGGGCCGTCCGTCGGGCAGCTCGGCACGTTCGCCGGTGCCCCGGCCACCGAGCCGATCCGGGTCTACGCCGGCCTGAAGTCGGCCGGCTCGGCGCGGGCGCGGGCGCAACTCGTGCTCCGCGAGATGGACCGCACCGGCGCCTGGGACCGCGCGGTGATCGGCGTGCTCACGCCCACCGGCACCGGTTGGCTGGACAGTGCCGTCACCGATTCGCTGGAATACATGTACGCCGGTGACACCGCCCTGGTGTCCATGCAGTACTCGTACCTGCCGAGCTGGATCTCGTTCCTGACCGACAGGTCGAAGGTGCGGGAGTCCGCGGGCGCCCTGATCGGGGCGGTGTACGAGCGCTGGGCGGTCATGCCCGCGCAGACCCGGCCCAAGCTGCTGCTGTTCGGCGAGAGCCTCGGCTCGTACGGCACGGAGAGCGCCTTCGCGGACCTGCCGGCCCTGGCCGGCACGGCCGACGGCGTGCTGCTGGTCGGACCGCCGTTCGCCAACCCGATCCACCGGGACCTGACGGACACCCGCACCGCCGGGAGCCCGGTCTGGAACCCGCTCGCCTCGCAGCCGGTGCGATTCGCCCAGAACCCGGCCGACCTGCGTACGCCGCGGATACCGCACCCGAAGGTCGTCTACCTGCAGAACTCGTCCGATCCGATCGTCTGGTGGACGCCGGAGCTGCTGATCGCACGGCCGGCCTGGCTGGACGATCCACGCGGGCCTGACGTGTCCCCGGCGATGCACTGGTATCCGGTGGTGACCTTCTGGCAGACGCTGGTCGACCAGTTCGCCGCGAACAGCGTGCCGGCCGGTCACGGCCACGTCTACGGCTCCGGCGTGGTGGACGGCTGGGCCGCGCTGACCGCCCCGCCCGGCTGGACCGCCGCCGACACCGTCCGGCTGCGCGCCCTGCTCGACCACCCCGCGCCCCGCTGAAGGGACCTGTCATGACTGCTCCCCGCAAGCAGGCGGCCTTGCTCGCGGCCCGCCGCCTGGCCGCCCTGGTCGCCCTCGCCGCCCCGATCATCGCCCTGGCTGCGGGCCTCGAGGCCACGATCCAGCACCCCGCGAACCTGGTCACCCTCGTGCTGTCGGTCGCGGTCGTGACGGTGGCGATCTGGTACGCGCTGACCAGGCGCGGCGTATTGCGCATCCTCGGGGTGGTCGCGGCGGTGCTCGCCGCCGCGGCCGTCGTCCTGATCGGGCTGTCCGTGCTCCTCCTCCAGCTGACCCTGCTGCTCCTCTTCGCTCTGGCCGGCCGTTACGCGTTGGGCCCGGACGCCGCGGCACTGTTCGGGTCCCGGCCGGCGCACCCGGTCGGCGCGGCTCGCCACGGCGTCCTGCTGATCAACCCGAAGTCGGGCAACGCCACCGCGGTCAGGCTGCACCTGGCC
>NZ_JBEZGQ010001534.1:0-1460 GCF_040650095.1 Actinoplanes sp. NPDC048791
GGCCGGCGACCAGCTCCGGCGGATAGGCGTCGGCGAACATCCGCCGTTCCCAGCGTTCCCGGTCCCCGCCGGCGTACGCGGTGAGCCCGCCGTTGGAGATGCCGGTTTCGAACTGGCTGCGGTACACCCGGTCGCGGGCCAGGTGCTCGGCGACCGTACGCCCGTCGGCCAGCAGCCGGTCCGGGTGGAAACCGACCGTGATCCGCGCGCCGGGCACCGGCAGGTCCCCGGCGGCGCCGAGCCCGCGCACGTACGCGAGGGCCCGGGCCGCCGGTTCGTTCACTTCGGCTGGATGACGTTCGTGGCCAGCAGCACCATCAGCAGCGAGCCCAGCACCAGCCGGTAGCCGATGAAGATGCTGTACGAGTGCCGGGCGATGAACTTCAGCAGCCACGACACGGCGAACCAGCCGACGACGAAGCTGACCAGCGTCGCGACGATCGTCGGCAGCCAGCCGACACCGCCGTTGTCGGCGGAGATGTTGTCGTACTCGGTGACCGTCTGCAGCACGCTCGCGGCCAGCAGCGCCGGGATCGACAGGAAGAACGACAGTTTGGTGACCGTCACCCGGTCGAAGTCACGCAGCAGGCCGGCCGACATCGTCGCCCCGGACCGCGACACGCCGGGGATCAGCGACAGGCACTGCACCACCCCGATGATCAGGGTGTCCTTCCAGGTCACGTCCTGCTCGTGGCGGACCTGGGTGGCGGCGTGGTCGGCGAAGGCCATCACGCCGCTCCACAGGATCAGCGCCCCGGCGACGAACCACAGGCTGCGCAGGGTGCTCTCGATGGTGTCCTGGAACAGCAGCCCGACGATGCCGATCGGGATCGAGCCCAGGATGACCGCCCAGCCGAAGCGGTAGTCGAGGTGCTCGCGATGCTCGCGGTTGAGCACGCCGCGGACCCAGCCGGAGATGATCCGGGCGATGTCCTGGCGCAGGAAGATGACCGTGGCGATGACCGCGCCGGACTGGATGATCGCCGTGAACGCCGTGATGTCCGGCGCGTCGATCTGATAGCCGAGCAGCTTCTCCACGATGGTCAGATGGCCCGTGCTGGAGATCGGGAGGAACTCGGTGAAGCCCTCCACCGCACCCAGCAGCACCGCTTCGAAGATGTTCAACCCGACCTCGTCCCTTGATCGTTGCCTGACCGCGGTCGAGGATAGGGGGTCGCTCAGCCACCGCTGCGCCTGACCCGCGCCGCGGCGATGGTGTAAGCGGGGTCACGGTCGAGGTTGTGCCGGTCGCGGTCGTAGCGGCGGGTGGTGCGGGGGTCGGCGTGACCCATCGCATCCTGCACGTCTTCCAGGGGCACCCCCTCGGCGCGGGCGGTCGTGGCGAAGGCGTGCCGCAGCGAGTGCGGCGACAGCCGCGCCCATCCGGCGATGCCCGCGTCGCGGGCCAGGCGCCGCACCAGCCGGAAGACGGCGTGCCGGTCGATGCGGGCGCCGGTGGC
>NZ_JBEZGQ010001535.1:0-1459 GCF_040650095.1 Actinoplanes sp. NPDC048791
CGGGCTCCGCCGCGGGTGCCTGCGCCGTCGCCGGCCGGGCCGGTGGCTCCTCGCCGGCCTGCGAGACCGCCGGGATGACCAGCAGCGAGCCGCCGAGCAGCGCCACCGCGGCGATGCCGTAATTGCGCAGCCTCGACCGAGACCACCGTGCCATGTTGAGGTCCTCCCACCGACACGACCGCGTCCGGCGCGGCCGAGGGAGCCACACCATACGGTGTGATCATGAGCCGCCGCGACCCCGGTTCCGGGCCCTGTGGACAACCCCGGTGGAGTGGGCTCAGCCGTCTCCGGCGACGGCCCGGGCGATCAGCTCCGCCCGCTGCTCCGGCGGCCCGGGCGGCACGTCGACGAGCTCGAAGCCGTGCTCGCGGTAGGCCTGCTCGTGGAAACGCTCGAACCGTACCGAATCCGCGTAGCTGATCCGGCGGGCCGCCGTCGGGGTGATGAAACCGAGCAGCCGGACGAAGAAGACCCGCGGCCGGTAGATGCCCTCGGCGAGGACCCGGGCGACCTCGATCGCCAGCGACGGCGGCACCGGCCGATCGCTGTAGCGGGCCAGTGCGACTGTGCACAGCGGCGACCGGTCGAAGAACTGGACGGCGGTGCCGGCGGGCGGCGGGAGCTCCTGGCGTTCGTGCTGGAGCTGGGCCACCGCGGCGATGAAGCTTTCCTCGCGCCACGGCTCGGCGTTGCCCCGGGCCTGCTCGCGGGCGATGACGTCGGTGGCTGCCTCGTCGACCACGGCGTACCCGCGCCGGCCCAGTAGCTGCAGGAGGGTCGACTTGCCGGCCCCCGGGGCGCCGGTGATCACGTACCGCCGGGGGCTGGAGGACGACGGCATGGACCGGACGTTACAACACAGTCAGTAGCGGAAGACGGCGACCATCGTGTTCAGCCGGCCGGAGATGTCGGCGAGCTCGGCCGCCGTCGTCTCGGTGGCCTGGGCGGCGTCCCGGGTCGCCGTGGTCACCTGGACCACCTCGGCGAGCTGCCCGCTGATCTCCGCCGTGCCGCCGGCGGCCCGGTTCAGGTCGCCGGTCATGCCGTTGGTCGTGGCGCTCTGTTCCTCCACGGCCGAGGCGATGGTGTTCTGGTAGTCGTTGACCCTCTCGATCACGTCGCCGATGCCGGCGATCGCCGCCACCGCGGCGCGGGTGTCGGCCTGGATGACCTCGGTGCGCCGGCTGATCTCCTCGGTGGCCTTCGCCGTCTCCTGGGCCAGATCCTTGACCTCGCCGGCCACCACCGCGAATCCCTTGCCGGTCTCCCCGGCCCGGGCGGCCTCGATCGTGGCGTTGAGGGCGAGCAGGTTGGTCTGCTCGGCGATGGCGGTGATCGCCTTGACCACGCTGTCGATCTCGGCCGACGAGGCGTCCAGCTTGGACATGAGCTGCTGGGCCTGCGCGGCCGTGGCCACCGCGCCGGCCGCCACCTGGGCCGCGTCGGTGGCGCTCATCGC
>NZ_JBEZGQ010001536.1:0-1458 GCF_040650095.1 Actinoplanes sp. NPDC048791
AGCACCGCGACGTCGCGGAGCCCGCCGGTGGCGTCCCACCGGGCGAGGGTCCGCTGGGCCAGCATCCCGCCGAAGCCGCCCGCCGCCACGGCCGCCACGAGCGGGTCCATCGCATCGCTGCGCGGTGACTGCGTCATCAGGGCCCAGGAGGCGTGCTCCCGCAGGAAACCGCGCGGGTGCCGGAGCAACTGGGACAGGACCGCGCCCGCGGCGTCGTCGTCCACCGCACCCAGCGCGTGCACGGCAGCGACCGCGGTGAGCTGGTCCGGACCGGCGATCGCCTCCCGGAGCAGACCGATGGTGCCGGGCCCGCCCACCGCGGCGGCGGCGGCGCGGACACCGTCACCGAGCACCTCCACGAGGCGCGGAGCCTGGCGCACTTGCTGCAATGCCGAGGACTGAGTGGGGGGCATGACCAGGCTTCGGTGCCGGACCCGGTGGTGGATGCACCCGGGGCCGCGATGAGATCGGGGTCACCCGAGGCCGGAGCAGCCCTGACCGTTGACGGTGCAGGCCGAGGGCAGGTTGCCGGAGCCGGAACGGGAGAAGTGGAAGCGCAGCGCGACCTGTCCGCGGGCGGGGACCGGCACGCCGGAGGACCAGATGAAGCTGTCACCCGAGCGGCGCAGGGTCGCCTGCGGGGCCGACTCGACCCAGGAGGTGATCAGGTCGCCGACATCCGGCGGGAACCGCAGCTCGACCCGCCAGTCGCTGTCCCGCCCGGACGAGTTGGCCACCAGCACCTCCCCGATGAACGCGTTGTCGTACGAGTCGACCACCCGGTATCGGCCGCTCACCGGGCCGGGGGCGGGCGCCGGGGCGGTGGTGGCCCGGCTCGAGCTGCGGGCGGGCCGCGGCGAGGTGGTCGCCGTCGCCGGTCGCATCTGGGAGCCGGGGCGGGCGCTGGGCGGGGCTGATGCCGGGGAGGACGACGTTGTCGGGGTTGCCGCCGGCACGGGCAGGAACGGTGGCGCCGGTGGCACGGCACGGACCTCGGGGGACGACGTGAAGCGGGTCGCGGCGATGATCAGCAGCGCGATCAGCGCGCAGACGCCCAGCAACGTCGGCAGCCAGGGCAGCAGGTCCCGCAGGGCCGGCCCGCTGAGGGCACGCCTACGCTCCTGGTGCTCACCCCGGCTGACCCGCATCGGGGATGAACCCTATCGGGAATCCGGCGCCCGGCAACCGGTGCGTGACGTGGGTGCGGGCCGGCCGTAGGGTCGTCGCATGGGCCACGAGGTGTGGGAGGTCGGCGACGCGTACGAGGCGTATGTCGGCCGGTGGAGCCGTCCGGTCGCCCGCGAGTTCGTCTCCTGGCTCGCCGTGCCCGCCGGCCGGTCCTGGCTCGACGTCGGTTGCGGACCGGGCGCCCTGACCACGGCCGCGCTCGCCACCGCACCGGGCCGGGTCACCGGCGTCGACCGCTCGCCGGGCTTCCTGGCCGATGCCCGATCCCGC
>NZ_JBEZGQ010001537.1:0-1450 GCF_040650095.1 Actinoplanes sp. NPDC048791
CGGCCGAGGTGCTGGCGGCGATCCGGGTGGTGGCGGCCGGGGAGTCGCTGCTGTTCCCGGCGGCGATCCGGCGGCTGGCGGCCGCGTACGGCAGCCGCACGCCCCCGGCCGACCTCACCGACCGGGAGGCCGAGGTGCTGCGCTTGATGGCGCGGGGCCTGTCCAACGCCGAGATCGCCGAGCAGTTGGTGCTGGGTGTGCAGACGGTCAAGACCCATGTCGGCAACGTGCTGGCCAAGCTCGGCGCCCGCGACCGTACCCAGGCGGTGATCGCCGCGTACGAGTCGGGGTTTGTGAGTCCCTCCTGAGAGGGAGCCGGTTCCCTCCCGGGCGGGAGTCGCCCCGGGCCGCGACGGACCAGGCTGATCCATGTCGGAAGTACCCGAGACCTGGAGGAAGCATGATGAAGCGCGCACTTCTCGCCCTGACCGCCGCGGCCGCCGTCCTGATCACGTCCGGTGGCGCCGCGTCGGCCACCCGCCCGAAGCCGACCGAGCCCAGCCTGGTCGGCTCGGCGACGTTGTGGCGGGCCGCCGGGGACGACATCCGGTTCACCTTCGACGCCCACGGCCTCGGACCGGACGCCCGGGGGACGTTCCGGGTCAGCCACTACCTCGGCTCCGAGGGGGCCTGGTTCAGCGGGCGGATCGACTGCCTGGCGGTCGGCGGCCCGGTGGCGGTCGCGACGGGGATCATCACCGCCAGCAGCCTGACGGAGTTCATCGGCGTGCGCCGCGGCTTCACGGTGTACGACCACGGCCGGCACGACCGGGTCGGCTACAGCTGGGTGATCGATCCGGGCAACACCGAGTCGGTGCCGCTGTGCGTGAGCGGCGCGCCCTACGAGACGGTGGAGACCGGCGACTTCCGTACCGTCGAATGGTTCCCGCCGGGCGTCCTGCCGTGACGACCCGGCGGCCGGGGACCCCCACGAGCCGCCGGCAGTGATTACGCTTCTGCCATGTGCCGAAACATTCGCCAGCTGCACAACTTCGAGCCGCCCGCCACCCCTGACGAGGTCCAGGCGGCCGCCCTGCAGTACGTGCGCAAGGTCGCCGGGTCGACGAATCCGTCGCAGCGAAACCAGGCCGCGTTCGACCGGGCGGTCGCCGCGGTTGCGGCGGCGACCGAGGAGCTGCTCGCCGAGCTCGTCACCACCGCGCCGCCCAAGGACCGCGAGACCGAGGCGGCCAAGGCCCGCGAGCGGGCCGCTAAGCGGTACGCGTCCTGACCGAGGCCCCGGTGAGGGTGAGATACCAGGCCGAGTCGGTGAAGCCCGGTCCGGTCTCCTCACCGATGTAGAGGTCGAGGTGCTTGCTGCCGCCGAGGCCGGGCGTGAACTCGTCGGTCACGGTCCAGCGGGCTCGCCGCAGAGCCGAGCAGACCTGCTCGGGCGCGGCGGCTCCGTCGTCGGTGTGCCCGCAGGCGGCGACGCGGACGGTCGTGCCGC
>NZ_JBEZGQ010001538.1:0-1443 GCF_040650095.1 Actinoplanes sp. NPDC048791
CCCGCTCGGAACACCCCGGCCTCACCCCGGACGAGCTGGCCCAGCAAGTGGTCCGGCGGTTCACCAACCACGCGCGGCTCTCCGGTGCCGTCTCCGGGGCCACCGGCCTGCCCGGCGCGGTCGTCGACGTGGGCGTGCTCGCCTGGACGCAGGCACGGATGGTGCTGCACATGGCCGCCGCGTACGGCGCCGACCCGACGGGTCCGGACCGCGCCACCGACCTGCTGGTGCTGCAACGGGTGCACAAGGCCGCCGAGACCGCCCGGCTCGCGCTCGGCGTGGCGGCGGGCCGGGAACGCGCCAGCCGGCTCTTCGCCACCAGTGCCGGCCAGCCGCTGTCCGGGGTCATGGTCAAGCTCGGCGTCAAGCTGGCCCAGATGGCCGGCGTCCGGGCGGCCCGGCGGATGGCCGCCAAGGTCATCCCGGGCGCGGCGGTCGTGCTCGGCACCTGGGCGAACTCCGCCGCGACCAAGGACCTGGCCCGGCGCACCACGGAGCTCTACCGCCGTTCCTAAAGTCGGCGTGAGCGTTGTCGATGATTGCTCCTGTGAAGGACAGGGACACGAACTCCGGAGGCCGCTTGCCGCTGCGCAAGCGCTGGCTCCTGCTGTTGGTGACCCCGTTGGTGCTCACCGGTTGCAGCTTGTTCACCGCGCCCAGCGCCGAGAAGAGCGGTGGCACGGACATCACCTCCGAGGTCACCGGCAGTGACCAGTGGCTCGTCGTGGCCCAGGGCAGCGCCACGCCGACCCCGCAGCCGAGCAGCGGCGCCTCGCCGGCCCCGACCGCGACCACCAGCGGCTTCCTGCCGTTGCCCCCGGTGGTGCGGCCCACCCCGTCGGCCACCTGTGCCCGGGACACGCCGCATTTCAACAAGATCAACGCTCTGGCCGTCACGCCGGGCACCACCTCGGCCACGGTGAACTGGTACAACGTCGGCGGTTACAACATCGTCGAGTTCCGGATCACCGCGATCAGCCAGGACCTCAAGCTCGGCGACCAGCGCGACATCGGCTTCGTGACGGTCAAGCCGGCCAACCCGTGCGGCTTCCTGAGCGCCGAGGTGCCCGGCCTCGACCGCCGGACCGGCTATGTCTTCACCGTCGACGCGGTGGTGGTCCGCCGCAGCGGCGACGGCACCCACGCCGCGACGGTCTTCCGCTCGTCCGTGGTCTACACCAAGTAGCGTCGCTGTCTATACCAAGTAGTCAGCCAGCGTGCGTTCCGGGCGGTAGCCCAGCGCCCGGGCCCGGCCCAGCTCCAGGACCATCCCGTCGGTGAGCTGGTCGACGGCATAGCGGGTCAGGGTCGGCGACACCGCGGCCAGCGCCCGGACCGGCCCGGCCGGCACGTGCCGCACCGGCACGCGCAGGGCCCGGGCGAAAACCTCGTCGCGCCGGTACGGCCGCTCGTCGGCGATGTTGTACGCGCCCCCGGGCCACG
>NZ_JBEZGQ010001539.1:0-1441 GCF_040650095.1 Actinoplanes sp. NPDC048791
TCGGGGCGGCCGTGCTGGTCGCGACGGCCATGGGCGTGATGATCGCGGCGATCTCGCTGCAGGGCCCGTGCAGGAGCAACGGGACACCCCGTCGGCCCCACCGCTGACGGACGTCACTGTGGACGAGGATGCCGGCTCCGGCGCCGGCGCTGGCGCTGGGGACGACGTGGACACGGACACGGCCGCCGGCGACGACACGGCCGCCGGCCCCGATGCGGGTTCGGCCGACGGACTGAACGGCGGCTCCCGCTGCACCCGGGCCGACAACCACCGCCGCACCGGCCACCGGATCGGCCGCTGGCGCTGCCGCTGAACGGGACGCAGGGGTCGGCGATGCGCAGAACCGCCCGGTGCCGGGCGGGCCGCTGCCGCTGAACGGGACGCGGGGTCTGCGGGCTCGGCGGTAGGCGACCCGGCCGGTGCCGGACCGGAGCCGAGGGTGCCGCCATCGGCCAGGTGAGAGCGCGTTGCCGGCCGCGACGATGGCCCGCTGGCGCTGGCGTAACGGGTCGCCGGGTGAGCTCGACTCGGCTGAGGCGAAGCCGGTCGGTGCAGGTGGCCACCGCGCTGCGTCGGGCGCCGCTGGACCGGATCGGCTCGCGTGTCTCCCGGGCCGGCCTCGGGTTCAGCCGAGCAGCGGGTCGTCCAGCAGATGCTGGAACGCGAGCTCGGCCGCGCCGATCAGCGCCGCGTCGTTGCCCAGCCCCGGGGTGCGCAGCCGGATGTGTTCACGGCACGCCGGCAGGGCCACCTCGTTCAGGCGGCTGCGGATCTGCGCCGCGGCGCCCAGGTAGACGTCGCGCAGGGTGCCGCCGAAGATCACCGCTTCCGGGTTGAAGATGTTGGCCAGGTTGCCAACGCCGAAGCCGATCCAGTCGCCCACCTCGCGGACCGCGAACTGGGCCCGGCTGTCGCCGTGCATCGCCGCCCGGACCACGCTCAGCACCGCCGCGCGGCCGGTCTCACCCTCGCGGCCGGCCCGCCGGAGCAGCGCCTGCTCGCCGATCTCGGTTTCCCAGCAGCCCCGGGACCCGCAACCGCACTTGCGGCCGTACGGGTTGACCACCATGTGGCCGACGTCGCCGCCGTGGCCGCCGTACCCGGTGACCCGGGCGCCGCCGGCGATGATGCCGGCGGCGACCCCGGCGTCGCCGTGCAGGTAGATGACGTTGTCGCAGCCGACGGCGGCGCCGCGGCTGTGCTCGACCAGGGCCGAGACGTCGGCGTGGTTGCCGACGGTGAGCCGGTGCTCGTCGCCCAGCTCGTCGCCGAGCGCGGCCCGGACCGGGTCGACCCATTCGACGGTGGGGGAGAGGCGGACCGTGCCGTCCGCGCGCCGGATCCGGCCCGCGACCGCCACGCCGGTGCCGACGTGCCGCGCGCCGTCGGCCACCTCGTGGCGCATCTCGTGCACGAACGCGGCGAGCGGCTTGACCGCGTC
>NZ_JBEZGQ010001540.1:0-1435 GCF_040650095.1 Actinoplanes sp. NPDC048791
CGGTGGGCCGGCCGCCGACGACCCGCTGCACGTAGAAGGAAGGGTCGGGGATCGCCGCGGTGACCCCGGGCAGCGCCGCGAGCCGCCCGGTCAGCCCGGCCGCCTCGGCGGTGGTCCACGAGCGGTACTCCGGATAGCCATCGTCGTTGTCGCCGACCGATGGCGAGTGCACGAGCACCGGAGTGGCGGACAACCGCTCGGGGGTCTGCGGTTGTGACGACGCCCAGAGCGTGGTCGCGCCGGCCACGACGCCCACGCCCAGCGTGATCGCGACGAAGGTGCCGGCGAACGCGGCGAACCGGTGCCGGACCATGTCCCAGGCGAGCCTCACCGCTCCTCCAGCCGGGCCATCCGCACGGCGATCTCCGGGGCGTCCGCCGGATGGTCGAGCACGTCCGCCACCCGTCCGTCGGCCAGCAGCAGCACCCGGTCGGCGTGCGCGGCCGCGTACGGGTCGTGCGTCACCATCACCACGGTCTGCGCGTGCCGGTCCACCGCCGTACGCAGCAGCCGCAACACCTCCCGCGACGCCGTGGTGTCCAGCGCCCCCGTGGGCTCGTCGGCGAACAGCACCGCCGGCCGGGTCACCAGCGCCCGGGCGATCGCCACCCGCTGCTGCTGGCCGCCGGAGAGCTCACTCGGGCGGTGCCGGGCCCGGTCGGCCAGCCCCACCTCGGCCAGCATCGCCCGGACCTCACCCGCCGCCGGCCGCCGTCCCGCCAGCCGCAGCGGCAACGCCACGTTCTGCTCCGCGCTCAGCGCCGGGATCAGATTGAACGCCTGGAAGACGAAGCCGACCCGGGCGCGGCGCACCTTGGTCAGCGCCCGCTCGGAGAGCCCGGTCAGGCTCACCCCGTCGATGCTCACCTCGCCGCTGGTCGGCCGGTCGAGGCCCGCGGCGCAGTGCAGCAGGGTGGACTTGCCGGACCCGGACGGGCCCATCACCGCGGTGAACGTGGCCGGGGCGATGTCCACGTCGACCGCGTCGAGGGCGGTCACCGCGCTCTCGCCCGTACCGTAGATCCTGGAGACGGCCCGCAGCCGCACCGCCGTGCCGATGGTCGTGATGGTCATGGCCGGAAGCCTTCCGGGCCGCCGGGCCCGGCACATTCCCCCGCGGGCGAGGATCGAAGGTATACCCAGCACTACCGAGCGGGGTGCGTCCCGCCGGTAGCGTGACTGCCCATGCCGGTCCGCAACGCGCTCGAGGCGCTCACCATGCGGCCGACGCGGTTCCTGCTGTCGCCCTGGCCCCTGCGCTCGCTGATCTACCTCACGGGCGGCGCGCTGATCGGCCTGGCCACCATCGCGGCCACCCTGCTGCTGCTCGCCGCCGGGGTGGTGCTGTCGGTCGTGGTCGTCGGCGTCGCCGGCTACCTGGCCACGGTGCTGTCCGGGGTGGCCGTCGGGCGGCTGGAACGGTGGCGGATGCGGC
>NZ_JBEZGQ010001541.1:0-1434 GCF_040650095.1 Actinoplanes sp. NPDC048791
CGGCCCAGCACCAGCGCGGCGTCCAGCAGCGCGGTGCCGATGCCGTGGCGCCGCGCGGCGGGGTCGACCATGCCGGCCAGTTCGACGGTGGGCGCGCTGTGCGCGTAGAGGCCCAGGAAGCCGAGCAGCCGCTCGCCGTCCCACCACAGCACGTCCTCGACGTCCTGCCCGTAGCGGTGGCGCAGCGCGTTCCACTCCAGCTTGAGCCGGCCGCCGTCGGCCGCGACGACCCGGCGTTCCAGGTCCTCGATGGCGCTGAGAGCTGCCGGGGACAGCCCGCGGGAAAGGTCGATCACGGTGCAACCCCATCACGCCGGTCAACCGGATTTCATCGTCACGATCCGGAGTGGACGTGGGTCGCCCACAGCGCCGGCCGGTCCGGGTAACGGCGGCGCAGGGCGCGGACCGCGTGGTGCAGGGCGACGGGCGCGGCGTCCGCCGTACCGGCTGCGGCGATGCCGTCGTAGACCGGGCCGGTGACGCGGCCGGCGACGGCGTCCCGTACCGGCCACAGGGTGCCGATCACGTGCCGGTAGCCGGCCAGCTGGAAGGCGGACGCGAGGTGGATCGCCTCGTCGGCGAGAGCTTCGCCAGCGTTGGCGGTGGAGCAGGCGGACAGGAACGCGAGCTCACCGGTGAGCCGCAGCCGGGTCACGTCGAGCACGCTCAGCGGCCGGGCCCGGCCGCCGGTGACCTCCAGTGCGGCGGCCGACGGGTGGCGCGGGTCCGGGTTGGTGGCGTGGCAGGCGAAATGGACCCGGGCGTGCCGCGGCAGCTCCGCGAGGATCCGGTCGCGGTGCGCGTCGGCCGGTGCCAGGACTGTCGTCCCGGCCGGCCGCAGACCCGCGATCAGTGCGGTCTCCGCTTCCGATCCGGGCAGGTCCGACCCACCACGGGTACGCGGCATCGGCACCACCAGCGTCGACGCGTCCCCGTCGGTCTCGGCCCCGTCCCGGCGCGCGTACGCGAGCGCCCGCACCGTCGGGGTGTAGGACGACACCACCCGGTCCAGAACCGTGCGATGCCCGCCCGGCTCAGGCCGGCCGGCGGCGTGCAGTGGCAGCAGGCCCAGCACGCCGGTCGCCGCCCACCACAGCCGCGGCCAGCCGTGCACCGGGGCGCCGGTGATGCCGAGCTCCGTGAGCACCGGCTCGGCGACGTGGTCCCACAGCCAGGCCAGGACCGTCCTGGTCACCTCGTGCGCCGCGGTGCGGATCGCCTGGTAGTACTCCCGGGTCAGCCGGCCCACCTCGTACGCGCTGACGGCCGGCAACGGCACGGACCGGATCTCCCGCGCGGTCACCAGCAGGGCGTACGAGCCCAGATCGCTGACGCAGACCATCACCACCACACCCGGCCCGCTCTGCCGGCGCAGACCGGCAACACTCGACGGGTACAGGAAGTCGCGGAAGCCGGGCAGCTGCCGGATCGCCG
>NZ_JBEZGQ010001542.1:0-1433 GCF_040650095.1 Actinoplanes sp. NPDC048791
GACCGGCGGCTCCGCCCTGGGGGTCGTGACCGAGCTGCATCGCCGGGGCGCGCTGGCCGGGGTCATCGTCAGCGAGACCCGGCCGCTGTTGCAGGGGGCCCGGCTGACCGCGTGGGAGCTGCGGGAGGCCGGCATCGACTTCCGCGTCGCGGTGGACTCGGCCGGGCCGTTCCTGCTGGCCCGCGGCGAGGCCGACGCGGTGATCCTGGGCGCGGACCGGATCTGCGCGAACGGCGACGTGATCAACAAGGTCGGTAGCTACGCGCACGCGCTCGGCGCCCGGCGGGCCGGCCTGCCGTTCGTCGTGGTCGCTCCGGAGTCGACTGTGGACCTGGACACCCCGGACGGTGCCGCGGTGGAGATCGAAGACCGGGGCGCGGCCGAGGTCACCGACTATGCGGCCGCGGTCAACCCGGCCTTCGACGTGACCCCGTACGACCTGGTGACCGCGATCGTGACGGACCGCCGGGTGATCCGCCTCGACCGCGGCGAGCGGCCCTAGGAAGCGGGCTGCCAGGGCTTCATCCAGGGCGACTCCGGCCAGCCCTCGGCGGCGGCCATGATCGGGTACGCGGTCCCGCCGTCCACGGACTCCCGGATGATGTCGGCGTGCCCCGCGTGCCGGGCCGTCTCCTGGATGAGGTGCAGCAGCACCCAGCGCACCGACCAGTTGTCCAGGTCCGGGGGGTTCCACGGCACGGAGTGGTCGACCGGCACGGCCCGGTCGAGGTCGCCGATCTCCGCCACGGTCTTCTCCGTGCGGGCGGCGATCCGGTCGTACCGGGCGAAGACCTCGTCGATCGTCTCGCCGTCGCTGAGCGCGAAGTTCTCCTCGTACGCGGTGTAGTCCAGCTCGCGGGGTTCGCGGCGGACGACGTCGATCCAGCCCTCCTCGGTGGACGCGCAGTGCTTGATCAGGCCGCCGACGGTGAGCGGGCTGGCCGTGGGCGTGGCGCGCAACTGCTCGGGGCTGAGGCCGTACGCGGTCAGCCTGACGACGTACCGCATCTGGGCGAGGTACGCGAGCAGGCCCTCCTGCTCGTTGGCGATGGCACCGACCTGACCAGGCATGACCTGTCTCCTGTCCTGTTGTCCGGCTTACCGCCTCAGCCTAGGAACTATTGCGGTCACTTCCTGGCCGCAATGTCGAGACCTTGTCATCGCGTACCGCGGTCACCCAGCCCCCGGCCCGGCCCAGCGCGAGCAGCGCGCCCGGCTCGGCTGTCAGCTCGGCCGGCTCGCCGGGCGCCGAAGGCCAGGCCCGGCGCAGTTCGCTCGGCACCCGCAGCCGTTCGGTGAGGGCCGCGATCGGATCCGGCGCGACCAGCTCCCGGCCGTAGCTCTGCAACTCGGCGAGGATCCCGTCCAGCACCTCCCGGACGGCCGGGGCGTTGCCGCCGCACATGGCCGCGATGAGCTCCGGCCGGGTGCCG
>NZ_JBEZGQ010001543.1:0-1431 GCF_040650095.1 Actinoplanes sp. NPDC048791
CACGATGCCGTCGCCCAGCTCGGCGACCAGCGGCCGGGCGATGCGCAGCAGCCGCAGCAGGGCCCGCGGCCCGGTGCCCGAGCCGGTGCCGTCCTGGCCGCGCGCCCGCGGCAGGATCTGCCGCAGATCGCCGGGCAGGGCCACGAACGGCAGGTCGACGAGCTCCCGGAACGGCTCGTGGGAGGCCAGCGTGACCTCGTGGCCGGCCTCGCGCAGCCGGGCGCCGAGTCCCGTGTACGGGGCCACATCACCGGTCGAGCCGGACGTCACGATCAGCACCCGCATGCCCCGAGGATAGCTTCATGCCTTGACGGTTATATAACCACGGTGGAATAGTGGCCGCTGTGCCCGTGGATGCCATCTCCGTACTCGCCGAGCCGACCCGCCGCCGGATCCTCGACGAGTTGCGGCTGGCCGACAGCAGCGTCGGCCAGTTGGTCGAGAAGCTGGCGATGAGCCAGCCCGCCGTCTCCAAACACCTGAAAGTGCTGCGCGAGGCCGGGTTCGTCACCAGTCGCACCGCTGCCCAGCAACGCATCTACTCCCTCGAGCCCGGACCGTTCCGTGCGCTCGACGCCTGGCTGGCGCCGTACCGCCAGTTGTGGACCCGGCACCTGGACGCCCTCGAACGCCACCTGGAGGAATCATGAAGGCTGACTTCGACCTCGGCCCGCTCGCCGACGCGACCGTCGTCGCCGACGGCGGGTCCTGGACCCTGATCTTCGTGCGGGCCCTGCCGCACCCGCCGGAGAAGGTGTGGGCCGCCCTCACCGACCCCGAGCGCCTCGACCAGTGGGCACCGTTCGCCGCCGCCCGCGACCTGTCGCGCCCCGGCGAGACCACGCTGACGATGGTCGACGGTCCCGATCGGACGGACCTGCCCGCCACCGTGCTGCGCGCGGAAGCGCCCACCCTGCTCGAATACACGTGGGGCGACGACCGGCTGCGCTGGGAGCTGGCCCCGGCCGACGGCGGCACCATGCTCACCCTGCGGCACACCTTCGCCAAGCGCGACGAGGCGCCGATGTTCGCCGCCGGGTGGCACCTGTGCGTCGCCGTGCTGGCGCCGCTGCTGGCCGGTGACCCGGTCGGGGTCATCCGCGGCCGGGACGCCACCGCTCACGGCTGGGAGGAGCTGCGCGCGGCGTACGCCCGGAAACTGCCGGGCTGACCGGCAACCTTTCCCCGCCCGCCGGTGTCAGGCAGGGTGACGGACGGGGAGAGGCAGGCCATGCGCGACGGGTTCGACGACTTCGTACGCAGCCGCAGCACCGGCCTGCTGCGGATCGCGTACCTGCTCACCGGGGACCGGCACAGTGCCGAGGACCTGGTGCAGGAGGTGCTCGAGCAGATGTACGTGAAGTGGCGCCGGATCCACAGCATGCCGGAGGCGTACGCCCGCCGGGCCCTGGTCAACCGGGCCGCCAACCG
>NZ_JBEZGQ010001544.1:0-1427 GCF_040650095.1 Actinoplanes sp. NPDC048791
CTCCACGCTGCGCGGCGCCCGCGCCCCGGCCGCCGGAGCCGCGCCGGTGACATGCCCGCTGAGCTGGTCGAACGGCACGGTGACGGCATCCACTGAGCCGTCCTCGGCGGGCACGTGCAGGGTGACCGAGGGCTCGGTGCCGTAGCGCAGGACGGTCGGCACGGCGGTGACGACGTCCGGGTCCACCGGGCACACGTCGGTGCGCAGCAGGGCGTTGACCAGCGTGCTCTTGCCCTGCTTGAACTCGCCCACCACCGCCACGGTGACGTCGCCGCGCTGCAGCTGGGCGGTCGCGCGGTCCAGCCGTTCGGCGAGGTCGGGCCGGTCGTGGGCAACGGCCAGGCGGCGTGCGCCGGCCAGCTCGGCGAGCAGGTCCGTGGCCAACGACTCCCTCACTCATCTCGACGCAGCCCTGCTCAGAGGCTACGCGGGCGGTGCCGGCCGGATGAGCTCACCCCGGCGCACCGCGCGCAGCGTGCGGACGGCGACGACCGACCAGGCGGCCAGCAGCATCGCATAGAGCGCCACGGCGAGGGCGGCCGGCAGGGCCGACGGGACGCGGGTGGCGAGCCCGCTCGCGCCGGTCACGACCGTGCCGACCGGGAACGTGAAGCTCCACCAGGTGAGCGAGAACGGCAGCCCGGCCCGGGCGGTGCGCACGGTGATCACGGCGGCCAGGGCCGCCCAGCACAGAGCAAAACCGAGCGCCGGTACGCCGTAGAGCAGCACCAGCACCTGCGCGGCGGTGGCGTACGGCTCACTCAGCACACCGTCGGCGGCGCGGCCCAGCAGGTGCACGGCGGTGACCGACTGACCGACCGGCCCGAGCACGATCCACCACGTCGGCACCATCCGGGCCGCGCCGGGGCCGTACGAGACGAGCCGGCGCCAGAGCCGGACGAACACCAGCGCCGCCGCGACCAGGCTCAGACCGGCCATCGCGTAGCAGGCCGCCAGCAGCTCGACGGGCCAGGGAACGTGCGGCACCAGCAGCGCGCCGGTTGCCGCCGACACCATCGGCGACACGACCGGCATGAGCCGGCCACCGAAAGCCGTGCCCGGTCCCGGCCGGTGCCGGGTGACCATCCGGTACGGGATCACGACAGCGACCGCCAGCCCGAGCAGGGTCCCGGCCGTCCAGAGCACCACGTCCACCGCGACGGCGGCGGACTCGCCGATCCAGTCCCGGCCCAGCAGCAACGTCCCCGCGCCGACGGTCAGCAGGGCCATCGGCGGCGCGCCCCAGAACTGTTCCGAGACGACGTCCCCCGCGTACGCCCGCCGGTGCCGGACCGCGGCGGTGACCAGGACGACCAGCAGGACCGAGGCCAGCGCCCAGACCACGGTGGCGAGCGCCCGCAGCCCCGGCACCTGCAGCGGCAGTGCGGCCGCGGCCGTGGCGACGATGCCCGTGCCCATGACACTGG
>NZ_JBEZGQ010001545.1:0-1426 GCF_040650095.1 Actinoplanes sp. NPDC048791
AGCTGCTCTACCGCGAGCTGCGCGACCGCTTCGGTGAGTACTTCACCGGTGGCAGCGAAAGCCCCGCGATCAGTGTGCGGCGCAGGCCTCGGCGGGCGGCGACAGCCCGAGCTCACCCAGGGCACTTTTCAGGTACGCGAGCTGGGCGCCCGTGCCCCCAGCGGGGGACTCGACGGCCAGGTATTCGGTGCCGGGGTGCACGCCGGAGAGCAGGTGCCGCAGCGCCGCCTGCCAGACCTCCGTGGTGGCGGTCAGCGGCGGTGGGGGCGGGGTGTGCAGGGGCACGTGACACCGCACCCGCCACGGGCCGGGCGGGAAGTCGGCGAGCGCCTGGGTCAGGTCGTCGACCTTCGCGCCGGCGGGGTTGGTCACCTGGTGCGGGTGGCCGGCTTCCACGTACCCCCGCAGAGCCTCCGCGGCCGCGACCGGATCGGTCGCCTCGAGCGCCGCGGCGATCTCGACCCGGATGACCGCGACGCCCGCCGCGGCCAGCCGGTCCAGGGCCGCGACCGGGCTCTCCCAGGTGCAGGCGAGGTCGGCCAGGTCGAGGCAGACACCGAGGCGGTCGCGGTCGAGCCGGCCGAACGCCTCGACGATCGAGTCGGTGTCGTCGAGCACGAAGCCGGGCTCGGGCTGGAAGCCGACGCGGACCGCCCGGCCGGTGTGCCAGGCCACCTCGGCCAGGCCGGCGGAGAGCCGGGAGAGGACCCGGGCGGCGGCCTTCTGCTTGGCGGCGTCCCAGCCCTCGCGCGGGCCGAGACCGGTGGTCGTCACCGCGCCGCGGACGGCGTCCTCGGGCAGCAGGTCGGTGAGGATGCGGGCCAGATCGAGGGTGTATTCGAGCCGGGCCGGGTGGCTCCAGTCCGGCACGGCGGGGTCCTCGTCGCCGCCCTCGGCGTAGGGCGCTCCGCTCAGCGTGACGATCTCGAGCCCGCGGGCTTCGAGCTCGGCACGCAGCCGGGTGCGGGAGCGCCCGTCGATCGCGAGGGCGGCGGCGAGGGTGGGCGGGAGCCAGAGGCTCACCCCCAGGGTGTCCACGGCCAGCCGGTCACGGACGGCGGCGTACGCGTCGAGGTGCTCGACGACGGCCGGGAGGTCCCGGGCAGGCCGCTCGTGGGTGCCGTGGCTCAGGTGGACGACCCGGCCCGAGTGGTGGCGCAAACGCATCAGAATCCCTCCTGGAGCGGGGCGTCACCGGTGCATTCGCACGTGCATCGGTTCGTGCAGCGTCCAGTATGGATCATCTGGCCGCGATTTTCCGATGCGGTCGTGGCGGACCGACGGGGTGCCATGACGCCTCCATCCGTGGGTTGTCTGCCCCCGGATACGAGCCTCGACCGCCTGCCGGATCAGCGGCGTACCGGCCGTGCGACGCCCTGACCGGCGCAGACATGATCCACAAAGGGCGGTGGCATCGGCTCGTGCC
>NZ_JBEZGQ010001546.1:0-1425 GCF_040650095.1 Actinoplanes sp. NPDC048791
GCGGGCCCGGGCCGCCGAGACGGCGCGCGAGCTGCAGGCGCTGTCCCAGCGGCTGCACGCGGCGCTGGTGCGGGCGGGCCTGCGGGACACTCTCGGACGGTGAGGCACGGGGTTGCCGGTTTGTCCGCGGTGGCCGGGGTAACCCCACAGACACGGGCATCGTGTGGCGCTCGGTCCCGAGCGTCCGTGTACCGTGCAGGATAGGCGGGAAACAGCCTGATGGTCGCGTTGCCCTGCGGGGCGGCGGTGGCCTTACGGGGCGGCACGACGAAGCGACACGGAGGCGGGCGGTGCGCGAGCTGAGCGTGGTCGGGGTTCGGGTGGAGCTGCCCAGTAACCAGCCGATCGTCCTGCTCAGGGAGGTCGACGGCGATCGGTACCTGCCGATCTGGATCGGCGCGGTGGAGGCAACTGCCATCGCGTACGAGCAGCAGGGCGTCAAGCCCGCCCGGCCGTTGACCCATGATCTGCTACGGGACATCCTCGCGGCGCTCGAGGCGCCGCTGAAGGCCGTCGAGATCACCGAACTCAAGGAGAACGTGTTCTACGCGGATCTGCTGATCGGTGACGACCTGCGGGTGTCCGCGCGGCCGAGCGACTCGATCGCCCTGGCCCTGCGGGTGGGTGCGCCGATCCGGTGCGCCGATCAGGTGCTGACCGAGGCCGGGATCGTCATCCCGGACGAGCAGGAGGACGAGGTCGAGAAGTTCCGCGAGTTCCTCGACCAGGTCCGGCCGGAGGACTTCGCGGGCTGATCCGCGCATCGACGATCACCACAGGTCCGGTCGTCCGTACGCGGCGTGTCGCAGCATTACCTCCCTGTTTCGTGGCTCGCTGGGTTATACGCTCGTGAAGTCCAGGTGAAGCGGCACCGCGCAGCGGGGAGGTAGTCGCGTGCACGAGTCAGACTCTGAAGAGGGTCCGCTTGTCGGCGAGGACGGCGATACCGGGTATCGCGGAGTGACGGCTTGTCAGGCGGTCGGCATCAGCTACCGCCAGCTCGACTACTGGGCGCGGACGACGCTCGTGGTGCCCAGCATCCGCGACGCCTCCGGCTCCGGCACGCAGCGGCTCTACTCGTTCCGTGACCTGGTCGTCCTCAAGGTGGTCAAGCGCCTGCTGGACGCGGGCGTCTCCCTGCAGAACATCCGCAAGGCGATCGAGACGCTGCGTTCGCGCGGCGTCGACGACCTGGCCGGCATCACGTTGATCTCCGACGGCACCACGGTGTACGAGTGCCGGTCGCCGGAGGAGGTCGTGGATCTGCTCCAGGGCGGTCAGGGTGTCTTCGGCATCGCCATCGGCGGGGCCTTCAAGGAGATCCAGGGCTCGCTGTCGCACCTGCCGGCCGAGCCCGCCGCCGGCCCGCAGCCGGTCGGCACCGGCCTGGACGCCGAGCCCGCCGCCGGGGACGAGCTCGCGGCC
>NZ_JBEZGQ010001547.1:0-1425 GCF_040650095.1 Actinoplanes sp. NPDC048791
CACCAGAAAACCGCCCCCCGGAGAGGCCAGTACGCCGCCTTACCGTCAAGGGCCCCGGCTGCGAGCGTGAAGACAACCGCTACCAGCCGGTCCTCGACCATTCCTTCTGCGACAGGTGAATGCCATGCCACGACGTATCGCGGCGGCGCTGACCGCCACTGCCCTGCTGCTGCCCCTCGCCGCCTGCACCGGCGACTCCACCACCACCGACGAGATGTCCTACCGGATCGACGAATCGGTCACCTCCCTGGTGATCGGCGCCCGCGCCGCCAGTGTGGAGGTCATGACCGGCGAGGGCCCGGTGACAGTCACCGAGGAGCACCGATACTCGCGGGGCAGGCCCACGACGGCGCACGAGGTCGCGGGTACGACGTTGCGGCTCACCGAGTCCGGCTGCGGCGATGACGACGCCCGCTGCGAGGTCCGGTACCGGATCCGGATGCCCGCGGCCATGGCCCTGGACATCACCGCACAGGCCGGCGCGGTCAAGGTGGACGGCGTGGCCGGGGACATCCGGATCACCACCGAGGCCGGCGCCGTCGAGGGTCGAGCCCTGACCAGCGACGCGGTGACGGTCAGGACCGAGCTGGGAGCGACCTCCCTGGAGTTCGCCGAGGCGCCCGCCCTGATCAGCTCCACCAGCAGCATGGGCGCCGTCGACCTCCGGGTGCCCGGAACCACCACCTACGCCGTCGATGTCCGCATGCCCGCGGGCCCGGGCAGCGTCAGCGTCGACCGGGATCCGGCTTCGGCCCACCGCATCGAGGTGCGGACCGAGGTCGGCACCGTGCAGATCAGGCCGCTGCCGTGACCGTCGTCGCCGACCGCAGGATCGAGGACCGTCCGCGCCGGCCGTACCGGCGGCTGCGGGTGGTCCGCGCGCGCCTGGGGCTGACCGGCTGCGGTTTCGCGATCGCCTTCTTCTGCCTGTCGCTGACCCCGTCGCTGTTGCCCCGGCCGGTCCTGTTGCAGGGTGTGGTCAGCGGGCTCACCGCCACCATCGGGTACGCGATCGGTGCCGCGCTGGGCGCGATCGTGCGCCGGTTCCAGCGGCACGGCCATCCGCGCGCGACCCGGATCTGCTGGTGGGCCGTGATCATCGCCGGACCGCTGCTGGGTGTGCTGTTCCTCGCGCTCGGCACCCGGTGGCAACAGCAGCTGCGGGCCCTGGTGGGGCTGGAGCAGATGCCGGCGTACGACATCGTGCGCATCATCGGCGTGAGCCTGCTGACGTTCCTGCTCCTGCTGCTGATCGCGCGGTCGATGCGACTGGCCACCCGGCGGATCGCCCGGGTGCTGGGTCGCTTCGTCCCGCGGCCGGTCGCGTACGGCACCGGCGTCCTGGTCGTGGGCCTGCTGGCCGTCGGCTTCGTCGACGGGGTGGCGCAGGAGCAACTGCTCGCCGCCGCCGACCGTACCGCCGCC
>NZ_JBEZGQ010001548.1:0-1422 GCF_040650095.1 Actinoplanes sp. NPDC048791
GGCCACCAGGTGACTGCCGCGCTGCCCGGCGTCCGGCGCCCCGGCCGCGGTCAGCAGCGCCTGCGCCTGGGCGCGCATGGCGACCCCGTACGCCAGGATCGGGCGCAGCTCGGGGTGGTGGGTGGCCTCCAGCAGGCAGGCGTAGCGGGCCAGGGTGCGCGTGCGGCCGGTGGTCAGCCAGTCGTCGAGCAGCGTGGCGATGCTCACGGCGAGCGCGTCGAGGTCCGGGGCCGCATCGGAGGCTCCGGTGGGGACCTCCCGGGCGGCCAGGTCCGCGGTGTCCAGGTCGGCGATGCGCTGCACGACCGCCTCGACCAGCGCTTTACGCGTACGCAGGTAGGCCGAGGCGGTCCCGGCCGGCAGCCCGGCCCGGGCGTCGACGGCGCGATGGGTCAGGCCTCGCATGCCCAGCTCGGCGATCAGCGCGATCGCCGCGTCGGTGAGAGCGGCGAAGCGCTCGGGTGAGGTGGTGGCCACGACTGCGTAGTATGGCTTTCTACAGATGTAGAAAGGTGGCGCGACATGAAGGCTGTCATCGTCGGTGGCGGGATCGGGGGCCTGTGCGCGGCCCTGGCGCTGCGCCGGACCGGGTGGGACGTGACCGTGCTGGAACGCGCCCCGCGGATCGGCGCCGTCGGCGCCGGCATCACGCTGATGGCCAACGCGCTGGCCGGGCTCGACGCCCTGGGCGTGGGCCAAGAGGTACGCGCCCAGGGCCGGGTCGACGCGCCGGGCGGCACCCGTACGCCGGACGGCCGCTGGCTGGCCCGCATCGACGCCGCCGACCTGGAGTCGGCCCTCGGGACGGGCGCTCTCGGCATCCACCGCGCCACCCTGCACCGCATCCTGCTCGCCGCCCTGCCCGAATCCGCACTGGTCACGAACACCGCGGTGAGCAGCGTCGAGCCGGGCGCCGTGCTCTCCTCGGCCGGCCGCTTCGAAGCCGACCTGATCATCGGCGCCGACGGCATCGACAGCGCCGTACGCCGACAGCTCTGGCCGGACGCCGCCCTGCCCCGGTACGTCGGGACGACGGCCTGGCGCGGCGTCACCGACGAACCGTGGACCGGCGAGCTCACAGTCGCGATCACCTGGGGCCCGGGCACGGAGTTCGGCATCGTGCCGCTCGGCGACGGCCGGGTCTACTGGTTCGCGGCCACCAACGCCCCACCGGACACCCGGTCCGACGACGAAAAGGCGGCCGTCCGGGACATCGTCGGCGGCTGGCACGACCCCGTGCCGGCGCTGCTCGACGCGACGACGACCGTCCTGCACCACGACCTGCGGCACCTGCCGGCCCCGTTGCCGACCTACGTGCGCGGCACCGTGGCCCTGCTCGGTGACGCCGCCCATGCCATGACGCCGAACCTCGGCCAGGGAGCCGCCCAGGCCATCGAGGACGCGGTGGTCCTCGGGGCCTCG
>NZ_JBEZGQ010001549.1:0-1420 GCF_040650095.1 Actinoplanes sp. NPDC048791
ACGCCGCGGTGGCGGACGGCCCGGCACGACCCCGCTTCTGGGCGACCGCGCCGGCGGCGTCGTCGGTCACGACCAGCAGACTTTCCGGTACGCGGGCAGCAACAGCCAGCTCAGCGTCACTGGCCCCAGCCAGCTCAGCCTGAATAGCCGCCAGCGAGTGACCCTCCGCCTGCCGCCGTTTGACCGCCACCAGCTGCAACAGGTGCCGCGGCCCGTACAGAGCAGTCCGCCCGCGCATCCCGGTGGGCCGGTCCACCAGCCCGGTGGTCGTGTACCACCGGATCGCCCGGCGGTCGGGCACGTCGCGCACCCGGCCGTTGGGCGCGCCGGGGTATTCGGCCGCCAAGGCTTGGCGTACCCGCTCGACCAGCTCGTCCATCGTCCACACGCCCACCACCATGACACTGTTAACGTGACACTGTCAACGTCGCGGCCGATGCATTTCTCTTGATCCCGCCGGGGGCCTGCCGATGCAGGACGTATGCCCGACGAAGCGATGGATCCGGCCGCCCGCGACGAGGTCTTCGCCGCCCTGCTCAAGCAGCACCCCGACGCCTTCGTCGGCGCTGTCTCGCCGATGGGCCTGGCCGTGCCGCTGCCCGAGGGTCTGGACATCGGTGGCCTGCGGCCGATCATCGGCGCGCAGTCGGCCCTCGCCCTGGTGGTCACCGAGGACCAGAAGATCACCGTCGACGCCTGGCAGCGCGCGCTCGGCCAGGGACTCGCGAACTGCCTGATCCACCCGGTCGCCGCGCCTACCGAACTGGTCCGGCTGCACCTGGTCGACATGACCCACCGGTACGGGGTCTTCCTCATGTTCCTCACCGGCCTGTCCGGCCACCCGCACGGCCAGTCGCTGGAGCACGAGCCGATCCGGCCCCGCCTGGTCACCGTGCACAAGGACCAGGTCGCCGTGATCACCTCCGCCGACCCGGAGATCGCCCTCGTGCTGGGCTGGACGGCCGCCGAGCTGACCGGCACCCGCACGCTGGACCTGGTGCACCCGGACGACCAGCAGCGCGCCATCGCGAGCTGGATGGACATGCTGGCCAGCCCGCAAGGTGAGGCGCGCCGGGTCCGGCTGCGGCACCTGCACCGCGACGGGCACCCGATCTGGTTCGAGATCACCAACTACAACCTGCTGGCCGACCCCGGGAACCCGCGGGTGGTCGCGGAGATGCTCGACATCTCCGACGAGATGGCCGCGCAGGAGGCGCTGCGGGCGGGCGAGAAGCTCATGCGCCGGCTCACCGAGACCATCCCGATGGGCATCGTGCAGATCGACGCCGCCCGGCGCATCGTCTACCAGAACGAGCGCGCCGCCCGGGCCATCGGCGCGGGCCTCGGTGACGTGCTCGGCGACGACTACCTGCGCCCCATCGTGCCCGGGGACCGGCCGGACATCGACGCCGCGATCGCC
>NZ_JBEZGQ010001550.1:0-1420 GCF_040650095.1 Actinoplanes sp. NPDC048791
CGTCGGCTACCATCGCCCTGTCGGTGGCGAAAACGAGGCCCCGGGAGGCGCCGGTGAGGACGAAGACGCGATCAGCCAGCCCGAGATCCATGCCGCAGATCCTGCCACCCGACGACCGTCCCGGGCACCCCGAAAGATCAAGGGGCGCGCAGGAAGGCGGCGGTCGCCGCGTCCGCCGGCAGGAACGACTCGATGGCCAGCTCGTCGAGGGTGACATCGAGCGGCGTGCCGAGCACCGACGTGACGCTGAAGAACGACAGCTCCCGACCCGCGGTCGCGTACCGCAGCGGCACGACCATGCCGTCCGGCCGGGCCGTGGCCTGCCCGCCGGGCAGCGCCAGCAGCTCGTCGTGCAGCGACCGCAGCACCGGATCGCCGGTGGCCTGCGCCTGGCGGTCCAGCCGGTGCAGAACGTGCGCGCGCCACTCGGGCAGATTCCGGATCCGGGGCGCCATGCCGTCCGGGTGCAGCGACAGCCGCAGCACGTTCACCGGCGGTTCCAGCAGCTCCGGCGCGGCCCCGGCAGTCAGCAGCGGCACCGCCGCATTGCCGTCGACCATCGTCCAGTGCCGGTCGATCAGGACGGCCGGATACGGCTCGTGCCCGGCCAGCACGGCACGAAGCGACGCCAGCACGGCGGCCAGGTCCGGGCCGCGAAGATCCCCCTCGGGATAGGCCGGCGCGAAACCGCCGGCCAGCAGCAACGCATTCCGCGCCCGCAACGGTACGGCCAGCTCCTCGGCCAACCGCAGGATCATCTCCCGGGTCGGCCGGGCTCGGCCGGTCTCCACGAACGACAGGTGCCGCGTCGACACCCCCGCCTGGCCGGCGAGCTCCAGCTGGCTCAGCCGCCGGTTGCCCCGCCACCGGCGCAGCAGCACCCCCACGTCGCTCATGAACCCGATCGTAGGGAGCCGGCCGCGGACCGCCGATTACCCGCGAGGTAATCGACCGGACTACCCGGGCCGGGTGACGATGGTCGGGCCGACAACCCGAGCAGCGAGGAGAACCGACATGAGCGACTTCGACATCGTGGTGCAGCGCTATCTGGCCGCCTGGAACGAGACAGACCCGCAGAGCCGCCGCGCGGCGATCGAGGAGGCCTTCACCGCCGACATCCGGTACGTCGACCCGCTGGCCGCAGTCGAGGGTCACGCGGCGCTCGACGGCCTGATCGGCGCGGTGCAGGCTCAGTTCCCGGGGTGGGCCTTCACGCCCGGTGGGCCGGTCGACGCCCATCATGAGCAGGCGCGTTTCACCTGGCATCTGGGTCCGGCGGGGGAGAAGCCGGTGGTGATCGGCTTCGACGTGGCTGAGCTGGGCGCGGACGGGCGGATCCGCACGGTGCTCGGTTTCATCGACCAGGCGCCGGCGGCCGCGGGCTGATCCGGGCCGGCGCTGGCGGGCGCGCGCTGACCCG
>NZ_JBEZGQ010001551.1:0-1418 GCF_040650095.1 Actinoplanes sp. NPDC048791
CCGGCGGCCACGAACTGCTGATCGGCGTCAGCATCGGCGTCGCCGACGGTACGGGCACCACCGACCCCGTCGAGGTGCTGCGCCGCGCCGACGTCGCCATGTACGCCGCCAAGTCCGTCGGCGACACCCACCGCCGCCACACCGCCGACCTCGACAACACCGCGGACGAGCAGGCCCGGCTGGGTGCCGAGCTGCGCACCGCACTGGACACCGGCCAGTTCCGGATGGTCTACCAGCCGATCGTCGAGCTGCCGAACGGGCGGCTGCGGGCGGTCGAGGCGCTGGTCCGCTGGGACCACCCGGAGCGCGGGATGATCTCCCCCGACCGGTTCATCCCGGCGGCCGAGCACAACGGGCTCATCGTCGAGCTGGGCGAATGGATCCTGCGGACCGCGTGCGCCCAGGCCGTCGAGTGGCAGGCCGACTGGGGTGCCCGCGCGCCCCAGCGGATCAGCGTCAACGTCTCGGCCCGGCAGCTGGCCCAGCCCGGCTTCACGGCCGTGGTGGCCCGCGCCCTGGCGGACACCGGGCTGCCGGTCGGCAAGCTCACCGTCGAGGTCACCGAGACCGCGGTGTTCGGCGGCGGCCAGGCCGTGCAGACCCTCAACGAGCTGCACGAGCTGGGCGTACGGATCGCCCTGGACGACTTCGGCACCGGGCACTCGTCGCTCGGCCTGCTCCAGACCGTGCCGGTGGACGTCCTCAAGGTCGACAAGTCCTTCGTCGACAACATCACGATGGCGGGCCGGCACGCCGTGATCGCCACGGCACTGATCCGGGTCAGCGAGGGCCTCGGCCTGACCGCGGTCGCGGAGGGTGTGGAGACGGCGGAACAGGCCGAGGAGCTGTACCGGCTGGGCTACCAGCTGGCCCAGGGCTACCACTTCGGCAAGCCCCAGGCCGAGCCCGACTTCGCCGCGTACGCCGTGCGCGAACCGGCCCCCAGCCCGTAAGGTGCGCCGGTGGACTTCCGCCGGCTGTGGGCCGCGTACGCGGTCAGCGAACTCGGCACGGCGCTGAGCCTGGGCGCTCTCCCCCTGATCGCCACGCTGGCCCTGCACGCCTCCGTGCTGCAGGTGTCGCTGCTGGCCGCGCTCGGCGGGGTGGCCGGCGCGGCTCTGGCGCTGCCGCTCGGCCCGTGGATCGAGGTCCGGCACAAGCGCCCGGTGATGATCGGCGCGGATCTGCTGCGGTGCGCGGCGCTGGGCAGTCTCCCGGTCGCCGCCTCGCTCGGCGTCCTGAGCTACACCCACTTGTGTCTGGTGGCGGTGGCCCAGTCGGTGGGCGGCATCGCTTTCCAGGCGGCGAGCGGCGCCCATCTCAAGGCGCTCGTCCCGCCGGATCAGCTGGCCGTGGCCAACGGCCGCTTCGAGGCGACGTTCTGGACGGTCAGCACGGCAGGCCCGCCGCTGGGCGGG
>NZ_JBEZGQ010001552.1:0-1418 GCF_040650095.1 Actinoplanes sp. NPDC048791
AGCTGGTCCCCGGGCGCCAGCCGGCCCATCCGGATCGCCTGGCGCACCTGCTGCATGAGCTGGGCGTACACGGCCGTGCCGGTGCGACGGTCGATCCGGAAGATCACGGTGACAACCAATCCCATAGTTGACTAGTGGACTTGGGCTCCGTACGTTACCGCGTCCCGGGCTTCGGGCACAATCTCGGCGTGACAGAAGCAGACACAGCCCGGCCGCCCGCCGAGACGGTCTCCCAGGAGCACTTCATCGGCCTCTACCTGGCCAAGACCGACCCCTGGGACGTCGCCACCAGCTGGCACAACCGGCGCAAGTACGCGGTGACCATGGCCAGCCTGCCCCGCGAGCGGTACCGCAGCGCGTACGAGCCGGGCTGCTCGATCGGGCTGCTGACCCGGATGCTCGCGGAGCGGTGCGACGAGATCCTGGCCGTCGACTGCGTGGACGAGGCCGTGGAGTCAGCCCGCGAGGAGGTCCGCGACTTCCCCCACGTACGGGTGGAGAACGCCATGCTGCCGGCCGGCCTGCCGGACGCGACCTTTGATCTGATCGTGCTCGGCGATCTGCTCTATTACCTGTCCGCCGAGGACCTGGAAGCCACGCTCGACGGCCTGGTGCAGCGCCTGGAGCCGGACGGTGACCTGGTCTCGGTGCACTTCCGCGACCAGCAGACCGGCGGCAACCACGACGGCCTCAACGTGCACGCCGCGCTGGCGGCCCGGCCGGGTCTGGAACGCCGGATCCAGCACGAGGACGAATGGTTCCTGCTGGACGTGCTGCGCCGGGTCCGCTGATCCGGGCCGCGGCGAACATGGCACATCCGCCGGCGGCGAGCGCCCCGCAGAGCAGCAGCGCGGACCGGTAACCGAGGGCCTGGGCAGTGGCGCCGGCCAGGACGCCGGAGATCAGCGAGCCGATGGTCAGGGTGTTGGCGTACATGGTGGTGGCGCGGCCGGTGGCGTGCGGCAACAGGTCCTGCACGTAGGTGATGCCGAGCGCGCCCACCACCGCCAGCGCGACGCCGCGGGCGACCTGGGTGGCGATCAGCAGCGGCATGCCGGCGCTGATCGCCACCAGCACGAAGTAGGCGGTGAACAGCAGCATGCCCAGCAGGATGACGCTGCGCTTGGCGACCCGGGCGGGCAGCAGCATGACGCTCAGCGCGGCCGGGATCTCCACCACGGCGCAGATGCTGAACAGCAGCCCCACGTCGCTGTCCGGTCGGGCCAGCGTCCGGGTGACGTAGAGCGGCAGGGCGACCGACCCGGCCAGCATCGCGGTGTGGAACAGCGTGAAGCTGCCGGCGATCAGCAGCATCGACCGGTTCAGCCGTTCCCGGCCGCCCTCGGGCGCCGCGGCCCGGACCGGCGCCGGGGTGGGGCCGAGCGCCACCAGCGGCAGTGCCACCAGCGCGAACGCGG
>NZ_JBEZGQ010001553.1:0-1417 GCF_040650095.1 Actinoplanes sp. NPDC048791
CACGCCACAGCCGCGGCCTCGGCCAGCCGGCGGGGGTCCGCGTCGAGGTACCGGGCGTCGATGCTTACCACGCGCCGGCCGGCCGGCTCGGCCTGCCGGCCGGCGTGGCGCAGCAGCCAGGATTTGCCGATGCCGCCGGGCCCATGGAGGTACGCGACCAGCGGAGCGTCCGCCGCCCCGGACAGCATCCGGTCCAGCACCGCGCGCTCCGCGTCCCGGCCCACCAGCGCCTCGGCCCGTGCCGCGGCCAGCCGTCCGTCCAGCGGTGTCGACCCCACGCCAGTCCCCTCTCGTCAGGATCATCTTCTCTCGCCGAGGACCCCGCCCCGCTCACGAAGCCGGCTCCCCCGGCCGATAGGACAGCTGTGGCCTCTAGCGTGAGGGAAGAGTGATGGTGCGGAAGCTGGCGGTCTGCTTCGCCGTGTTCCTGAGCGTGGCGCTGGTGGGCAGTGTGGGCTACTACCTCGCGGACACCGTCGAGGCTTCCCGGGTGAAGATCTTCGAGGAGTTCGGCCTGCGGCCCCGCGACGGCGCCAACGCGATCGCCGGCACGCTGGGGGCCAGCGACACCAAGACCCGGGCGGTGGGCGTCACCGCCTTCTCCGGCACCCCGGCCCAGCTGCGCCGGGACTCCCGCAAGCTGCTGGAGCAGCTCGGCACGCCCTGGTACGCCGTCCTGGCCGCCGACGGCACCGAGCTGGCCAGCTATCCCCCGTCCCACGACGCTGTCGCGCGGCGCCTGCCGGACGGCTCCGGGCTCCGGATCGCGAATCAGACGGGACGGCTCGCCTTCGGTGAGGTCGTGGCGACCCCGAGCGGTGCCAGCGTGCCCGCCTTCCAGCCCTTCACCGCGCCCGGCGGGATCCGGGTGCTCGTGGCTCCCGTCGCGGTCGAGGAGCTCTCGGCGCTGGTTTCCAGCACCCTGAACCTGCCGGGTGTCAGCTCGTACCTGATCGACGGCGCCGGGCGGGTCATCACCTCGACCGGATCGGCCCGGCCGGCCACCGAGGCGCCGCCGGCGGCCCTGCTCTCGGCGCTGCGCAGGCAGAACGAGGGCGTCGTCGGCGACACGTACTTCTGCGCGGCGCCGGTCACCGGTACGGCCTGGCGAGTGGTCATGACGACGTCGAGGTCGGCCCTGCTCGCTCCGGTCCAGTCGACCAGCCGGGTCGCCTGGCAGATCTTCGGCGCCTTCAGCCTCGCCATGATCATGATCCTGCTGATCGGCGCGGCCGCGCTGCTCAGTTCCGCGCGCCTGGCCCGGGCCCGCCTGCACGACGCGCTCACCGGGCTGCCCAACCGGGCGCTGTTCATGGAGCGGGCCGAGACCGCCGTTCTGGACTGGCGGCGCCGGCGGCAGGCCGGGGCCGACGGCGCCCTGGCCGCGCTCTTCCTGGACCTGGACGGTTTCAAGCCG
>NZ_JBEZGQ010001554.1:0-1409 GCF_040650095.1 Actinoplanes sp. NPDC048791
GGCGAGTCGAGGACGAGAGCGATCAGGTACGGCAGACTCCCGGCGACCGACTCCTTGCTGGTCAGAGAACTCGTCGGCAGCTTGCCCGCGACGCTTAGCACGGCCGCCACGTGATCGGCGGGCAGCGGGGTGCCGACCAGCCGCCGGGCCAGCGCGTCCACCAGCGCCCCGTATGTCTTGGGCAGCACCGGCACGAGGGACGTGAGCAGGTCGGCGGGACGGGTGAGCTGCTTGGGGTACCAGCCGGCGGCGAGGTTCAAGTGGCTGTTGCAGCGCATGAGGAACGCCGACGGTGACGCCCAGGCGGCGGCCACGTCCGGGAAGCCGTTCGGCGGGCTCCAGCGGAACGGGGCGTTCCCGGCGTTGACCAGGTTGTTGTAGAGCGCGTCGAGCGCCTTCACGCCGGAGGTCTCCGGGCCCAGGCCCAGGGCGCGGACCGTGGCGGTCAGGTCCTCGAACGGCGTACGGACCTTCTGGCCGATCGACGCGGCGAACTCCGGCGACGTGAACAGGGCCCGCAGCACCGGCCCGATCGACGTGTCGTTGTCGAGGTAGACCTTGGCCAGCTTGGCGACCAGGGTGGCCGGGGCCTCGTCGGCGACGAAGCGCAGGCAGAGCTTGGTGGCCAGCCGTTCGGCCGTGGCCGGGTGCTTGGCCAGGTAGTCGAGGAACGCCAGCGCGGCCGCCTCGCCGCCCTCGGCGGTCGCGTTCGTGTGGCTGAAGCCCAGGATGCGGACGGCGCCGGTCGCGTGCTTGGCCGCGGTGTAGGTGTACGTTCCCGCGGTCGTCACGGTCAGGCCGGTGAGCAGCTTGGCGGCGGCCTGCACGTCGGCCTCGGTGTAGATCATGCCGACGGTGTGCAGCTCCATCAGCTCGCGCGCGTAGTTCTCGTTCGGCAGCGTCTTGGTCGACGACCGGTTGTCCAGGTACGTCAGCATCGCCGGGTGCCGGGCCGAGGCCTTGAGCATGTCCGCGAAGCGCCCGAAGGTGTACTTGCGGGTCACCGTCTTGTCGTAGTCGCTGCGGCTGTCCCAGACCCCGCTGGACGGCGCCGAGATGTGCAGGTGGTTGGCCCAGAACGCGGCGGTGGTCTCGAACAGCTGCCGGTTGCTCCAGATCGCCCGGGCCACCGTGGCCCGGCCCAGCTGGCCGAACGCCTCGTACGAGTGCTTGGGCAGCTTGGCGCGTACCGTCGCGATGTCGGCACCGGCCAGCGGCAGGCGGGTGAGCAGCGCGTCCAGCGCCGAGTCGTCGATCTTCGCCGGGTCGAGCTGACGGTCCAGCCAGGCCGGCACGCCCAGCTTGGCCAGCTCGGGAGCTCAGCCTGCGGCGCCGGGTCGCTGCCGGGATACGCGCCGTGCTCGTCGGCGGAACGCCACCACCGGAAGGACAGGTCGCATGAAGCAGCA
>NZ_JBEZGQ010001555.1:0-1407 GCF_040650095.1 Actinoplanes sp. NPDC048791
TCAGCACGGTCGCGGCGAGGGCGACGCCGCGCCGGCCGGGGGAGCCGGCCACCTTCCGGATGTTCACGCACCCTCTATCGACGCCGGCCCGGGACGGTTGAGGGGCCGCACCCGGGGTTGCCGCATTGCTACCGTTCACCGCGAACGATGCTCACAAAACGGATATATTCGGCGGTGCACAGGCAGGCCGGACCGCGCGGAGTGGGAGGACGATGAGCACGATCCTCCTCGTCGAAGACGATCCGGACATCCGCCACCTGGTGTCGTACAAGCTCACCAAGGGCGGCTTCGACGTGGTCGAGACGGCCGACGGGCTCGCCGCGCTGCGCGCCGCCCGGGAGAACCCGCCGGACCTGATCCTGCTCGACGTGCGGATGCCCCGGATGTCGGGTATCGAGGTCTGCCGCGAGCTGCGCGCCGGCCCGCTGCCGGCGACCGTCCCGATCATCATGCTCACCGCCCGGTCGCGGCCCCAGGACCTCGAGCAGGGGTACGCGGCCGGCGCCACCGAATACATCGTCAAGCCGTTCAGCCCCCGTGACCTGCAGGAACGGGTGGAGGCCGCGTTGGCCCGGGTGAACAGCTGATGCTCGGCCTGTTCACTGTCGTGCTCGAGGTGCTGGGCGGGGTCGTCGCCGTGACCGTGATCGCCATCGTCGGGGTCCGGGTGGCCCGCAAGACCCGGCACCGCCGCCAGGCCGCCCTGGCCGCCGGACCACGCCGGGCGTTGCTGGCCTTCGTCGCGGACAACGGCGAGCACGGCGCCCAGGAGCTGGTGGCCATCCCCGACGAGGCCTGGCGGGCCGCCGAGCCCGGCGCCCTGGCCCTGCTGGGCAAGCTGCGTGGGGAGGCGCACCTCGCGCTGGTCTCCGTCTTCCTGCAACGCGGCATCGCCCGTACGGCCCTGGGGAACCTGCACTCGCACAGCCGGGTCAAGCGGGCCCGGGCCGCCCAGGTGCTCGGCGACCTCGAACTGCGCCAGGCCGTGCCGGAGCTGTGCCGGCTGCTCACCGACCGGCACGACGAGGTCCGGGTCGTGGCCGTCCGCGCGCTGGGCCGCATCGGTGACCCGGCCGCCGCCTGGCGGATCATCGCCAGCCTGGACCGCTCCGACCCGGTGCCCTCGCTGCTGGCCACCCACACGCTGGTGCAGCTCGGCGCCGAGGCCGAGGTGACCCTGTCAGCCGCGCTCGACCACCCGCAGGCCCGGGTCCGCGCGGTCTGCCTGGACGCGCTCGGCCTGCTCGGCGCCACCGGATCCGTGGACCGCATGGCCCGGGTCCTGCGGGAGGACAGCTACCTCGACGTCCGGGTGGCCGCCGCCACCAACCTGGGCAAGCTCGGCACCCGCAGTGCCCTCGAACCGTTGCAGCAGGCGCTGAGCCCGTCGCGGCCCGCGGCGCTGCG
>NZ_JBEZGQ010001556.1:0-1406 GCF_040650095.1 Actinoplanes sp. NPDC048791
GGCTTCACCCCGACCCGCCAGCCGGCCGAGTCGGCGCCGGACGCGGCACGCCGCCCCGGTGGCTCGCCCTTCGACCGACCGGAATCGGCCCCGGCCGACCAGTCACCGTCCGGTCCGGCTGAACGGTCATCGTTCGCGCCCGCGCCCCGGGAGCCTTTCGGTGGTTCCCCGGCCGGCGAGGCTTTCGGTGCCGCCCGCTTCGACGACGACCAGCAGCAGTCCCGCGAGCGTCCTGCGGGGATGTCGGCCTTCGGTGACCAGCGGGTCCGCGTTCCCGGCGCGACTCTGACCGGCCTGCCGGACGCACCGCCCGCCGGAGGGGACAGCGACGCTTTCCCCGCCCGTAGCGGCGGCGAGAGCAGCGGCCTGCCTTCTCGCGGCGGCAGTGAGAGCGGCAGCCTCCCGGCCCGCGAAAGCGGCGGCTTCCCCACCCGGGGTGGCAGCGAAAGCGGCGGCTTCCCCACTCGAGGAGGCAGCGAAAGCGGCGGCTTCCCGACCCGCGGCGGCTCGGGCAACGGCAGCTTCCCGATCCGAGGCGCCGGCGCCCGGGGTGGCGATAGCCCCGCCCGCAGTGACGGCGCTTTCTCCGCCCGCGGCGACTCGTTCGCAGCCCGCAACAACGCCGAGGACATCGCCTTGCCCGCCGACAGCGGCGGCGCATTCTCCGCTCGCAACGCCGACAACGGCTCTTTCGGTTCCCGGGGTGACGCTGACAGCGGCGCCTTCCCGGCCCGCGGCGAGTCCGACGGTTCCTTCCCCGCACGCGGCGCCGCCGACAACGGTGGCTTCGGCCCCGGCAGCGGCGCTTTCTCCGCACGTAACGCCGCCGACAACGGCACGCCGCCGAACCGTGGTGGCGCCTTCCCCGCAGGTGGAGACGACGACGTGGACAGCGAAGGCTTCCCCGGCGGAAGTCGCCCCGACAGCAACCCCTTCCGCGACGGCTCGTTCCGCCGCGAAGGTGCCGACGGCGACTTCCCCGCACCGATCCGCAACGCCTCCGACCGCCCGGGTGACGGTGACGACCAGTCGCCGTTCGCCCGTCCCGAGGACGGCCGCTTCGACGCCGACCAGCAGTCGGACGGGCCCGGCGGTAACGGCTACGCCCAGCGCATCCCCGGCGCGTCCTTCGCGGCGGCCGGTTCGCCCGACGCCGTCCGCCCTCGCGGAGCTCTTCACGGCCCGCCGGGTCGCGCTGCGGGCCCGCTCGGCTCTGACCATCCTGGACCGCCTGTTGCGCACCCAACCGGTGCCGCCGGCCGTCCACCTGCTGGCCGAGCTGGAGCTGCTGCTCGCCGACGCGCACGAGTTCCGCGAGTTGCGCCTGCTCGCGGCGTTGCGCGCGGGCCGGGTCAACCTGCCGCGCGAGCACGCGGTCGACGCCCGGCGGTTGCTCGGCGGCTCGG
>NZ_JBEZGQ010001557.1:0-1404 GCF_040650095.1 Actinoplanes sp. NPDC048791
GCGGCGCCACCGCGCGCCCGGATCAGGGCGAACTCGGCCCGGCGCCGCTCCACGACCAGGCCGGCCGCGAGCGCGATCAGGCCGAGCAGGGTCGCCAGGACCCCGGCCTGCACGACGGCCAGCAGCGCGGCGACGGCGCTCTGCTCGTTCGTGAAGCGGCTCAGGGAGGTCTCGAGGCCGCTGGTCAGCACGGTCTGCGGCGGCGGTTCGCGCCGGGCGGCGGCCACGGCTGCGGCCAGCGGGGGCACGTCGGGGGCGGACAGGCGCTCCTCGGCGATCCGGTAGCGCCACTCGTGCACCACGTCGCCGGTGCGCTCGGCGGCGAAGCGCAGGCCGGCGTCGTCGGTGAGCAGGCCGGCCCGCACGGTGACGCCGTCGTCCGGGTTCGGGCAGGCCGTCTGGGTCAGCGGCATGTCGGCCCAGATCGGTGCCCCCGGGTCGGTCTGCTCGAAGATGCCGACCACCTGCACGGGGATCTCGCCGTACGAGCCGGTCAGGGTGAAGGTCGAGCCGACCCGCAGCTTCATGGCCGTCGCGGCCGGGCGGGCCACCGTCGCTTCGACGGTGCCGCCCGAGGCCGGCGGGCGGCCCTCGACCATCCGGATCGCCTGGTCGGCGCCGGTCAGCGTGCGCACCGACAGGCTGGGCGTGCAGTTGCCGAGGAACGGCGCGACGGCGCCACTGGTACGCACACCGGCGGGCCCGACCCGCGCGGTGTACCACTGGTCGCTGATCAGCCCCGGCAGCGGCGCACTGAGCTGCGCGCGGTAGGTGTCGAGCCGTTGCGGGCCGTCGCGGACGACATCGGCGGTGGGGTCCAGCGGGAAACGCGCGCGCACGCTGCCGAAGGTGAGGTCACGGGCGGTGTGCGGCAACTTGGCGATGTCCGCGCGCAGGCCCGCGTCCGTGTTGCCGTTGGCCAGTTTCGGCACGCCGCTCACCAGCAGGGCGGCGACCAGGGCGAGGGCCGCGAGCAGGGCCAGTCCACCGGCGAACGCGCGGGCACGGTGCAGCAGGGCGGTCATTGGTCCTGCCCCCAGGTGGGCGGGGCCGCGGCGAGGCGGCGGTGCATGCGAACGGCGGCCAGGGCGGTCAGGGCGAGGGCGAGCACGATCAGGACCACACCCGTACCGGCGGCGCGCAGCCACTCGATGTCCGGCAGCGGCACGGGCACGGGCCGGGCGGCGGCGGGCGTGAGGACCAGCAGCGGGGCCACCGCGATCGCGACGAGCACCCCGGTGACCAGCCCGGCGAGCGCGCCGATCCCGGCCAGGAACGCCTGCTCGACGAGCAACGACCGGGTCAGCAGCCGCGGACCGGCGCCGAGGGCGTGCAGCACCGCCAGCTCACCGGCGCGACGCCGGGTGGTGGCCTGCACGTCCACCGCGACCCCGACCGCGGCGA
>NZ_JBEZGQ010001558.1:0-1401 GCF_040650095.1 Actinoplanes sp. NPDC048791
GGCCGCCGAGGCCCACCGGGCCGGCGCCGAAGACGTACGGGCGGCCCTCACCGTCGACGCACCCCGCCAGGCGAAAGCCGAGCCCGAGGTCCGCGAGCCGGCAGCACCGCGCCACGCCCAGCCCCACCAGGCCCAGCCCCCGAAGGCCCCGCAACAGCCGGGTCAGCTACAGCAGGCGGGCCAGCAGCCGGGGCAGCAGACCCCGCAGCAGGCAGGCCAACAGCAGCAGCTCGACCCGAAGCAGGCCACCCCGGCCAAGGCCGGGGAAGCCCGCCCGGAGAGTGACAAGGCCACCGAGCAGCACCACGACCGGGTGGACGCCGAGCGCTTCAACACCGCCGGCGAAGGCACCGTCTACGCCACCCGCAACCGGGTCCGCCCCGCCGAGCCCGAGCGGGAGACCACGATCGTCGACGCGCTCGCCGCCGTACCGGTGGAGCCGCCGCAGGCCGAAGCCCCCGAGGTGATGGTCCTGCCGGAGCCCGACCGCAACCGGCCCACCGTGGCCCTGGACCGCAACGCGGTGCCCGGCCAGCCGGCCTCCGGGCTGTCCCGGCTCGGCCGCACCCGGCACGATCCGGCCCGGGCCGACCGGGCCCTGCAGGACCGGGTACGCCAGGAGCGCACCGCCGCGCTGCTCGAGACGTCCCCGTTCTGGAAGGCCGAGGAGGAACGCCGCGCGCTGTCCGCACCGCCGGCCGAGGCCCCCGAGAAGGCCACCGAGGTCCGCCCGCGGGCCCGCCGGCGCGCGCCGGAGCCCCGCCGTCCCGCCGCCGGCCTGTTCGGGCTGCTCGCCCTCGGGTTGATCGCCGCCTTCTTCGCCTGGGTCAGCGCCGAGCCGTTCTGGCTGGCCGTCGGGCACGGCGACCGTGGCTCCGCGACGGTCACCCGGTGCACCGGGTCGGGGGTCAGCCAGCGCTGCACCGGCCAGTTCACCGCCGCGAACGGCACCTACCGGGTGGACCGGCTGGCCCTGTTCGGCATCGAGCCGACCCAGCGGGTGCCCGGGACGAGCGCGCCGGCCCGGATGGTCAGCAGCGACAGCCGGCAGGCGTACGTGGGCGACACCGGCGTGCTCGTGCACCTGCGCTGGGCGCTGAGCTTCGTGCTGGTGCTGCTCTGCGGCCTGGGTATCGCCGCGCTGACCGGGGTCCGGCGGCTGGAGACGGCCCGGGCGCGGCGCGGGGCTCTGCTGGTCAGCCTGGCCGGTCCGCTGGTACTGCTCGCCGGTTTCCTCTACGTCACTTATTGACGGTGTGCACGAGCGCGTACACGTCGCGCTTGCGCAGCCCGTACATGTCGGCCACGGCCTGGATCGCGTCGCGCCGTGACTCGCCCGCAGCCTCGCGCTCGACGACCGCCGCGCGCAGGTCCTCGTCGGCCGGCCGCTCGGCCGGCCCG
>NZ_JBEZGQ010001559.1:0-1400 GCF_040650095.1 Actinoplanes sp. NPDC048791
CCGGTCGCGGGGCAGCCGGTCGCGCCAGAGTGGCTGGTCGGCGCCGCTGAGGCCGCGTTCCGCCTGCCGGGCCACGTCGAGCAGGTACGCGGCGTGCCGAGCCGCCACCGCCCGGCGCTGATCACCGAGCCGCTCCGCGGCGTACTGCCGGACGACTTCGAGCAGGCGGTAGCGCTCCTCCGCGGCGTCGGTGCGGGCCTGTACCAGCGACTTGTCGACCAGCCGGGCCAGCAGGTTCAGGGTGTCGGTCGGGTCCTCGCCGGCGACCGCGGCAGCTCCGTCGACGGTGAAGCCGCCACGGAACACCGACAGCCGGGCGAACAGCTCGCGCTCGGGGCCGGGCAGCAGGTCGTAGCTCCAGTCCAGGGTGGCTCGCAGGGTCGCCTGCCGGGCCGGCACGTCGCGGTTGGTGGTGGCCAGCAGCGAGACGGCGTCGTCCAGCAACGCGACGATCCGCGGCAGGGGCAGCACCCGCAGGCGCGCGGCGGCCAGTTCCAGCACCAGGGGCATGCCGTCGAGGCGGCGGCAGAGCCGGGCGATGTCGGCGGCGTTGTCGTCGGTGACCGTGAAGTCGCGGCGGGCCAGACGGGCCCGGTCGGCGAACAGCTGCACCGCCTGGCTGTCGGCGAGGTCCGCGGCGTTCGGTGCGGGCAGGTCGGCCGGTACGGACAGGCCCTCCACCCACCAGGTGGTCTCCCCGGTGACGGCCAGCGGTTCCCGGCTCGTGGTGAGCACCCGCAGGCCGGGGCAGGCCCGCAGCAGGTCGGCGACGAGCCCGGCACAGGCGGCCACCAGGTGCTCGCAGTTGTCGAGGACGAGCAGTCCCGGGTGTTCGCGCAGGTGGGCGACGACCATGTCGGGGCGCGAGCGGCCGGGCACCTCGGCGACGCCGAGAACGTCGGCCACGGCCGCGACCAGCAGCGCCGGCCGGTCCAGCGGGGCCAGCGACACCCACCACGTCGGGCGCCGGGCCTCCTCGTTCAACCGGTCGTTGACCGCGTGCGCGAGCCGGGTCTTGCCGCTGCCGCCCGGGCCGACCAGGCTCAGCAGCCGGGTCCGGCGGACGGCGGTGACCAGGGCGGCGACCTCGGTGTCGCGGCCGACGAACCGGGTCAGCGGCGGGCCGGTGCGCCGCGGTGCGGCGACGAGCGAAGCAGGCATGGCGGGTGCTCCGACGCCGGGGACAGGACGGTTCGCCCCCCGACGGGCGAAGTGCTCTCCAGCGTCGGGTCCGGCGCCGGGACGGTCAACCCGTCTGTCGGCTACCCGCCGGGCCGCGACCTGCGTCCCCCCGCGGTTCCCCCCACGCCACCCCGCGCGGCCCCCCCCACCCCCGCCCCAGCCGGGGGGCGGTCCACGGGGCCCGGGCCGCCGGGCGCCGCCACCACACAGGGGCGCGC
>NZ_JBEZGQ010001560.1:0-1399 GCF_040650095.1 Actinoplanes sp. NPDC048791
GGCACCGCGTCCAGCGCCGCGCGTACGCCCGGCAGCTCGCGGAACACCGGCCACTGCCCGTCACCACGGAACGCGATCTCGAACAGCACGCCCCACGAATACTCGTGCCAGTGCCACTCGTACGCGCCGTGCGTCAGCGCCGCCTCGGTGAGGGCGTCGCCGTGCGCGTCCTGCCAGCGCGCCGCCGAGAGCGTCGCGCCGTCGAGGACCTCGACCGACCACCAGTGCAGTTCCATAGTGCGATCGACCGTACGCCTGCCGCGCCCGCCCGGGGCCGGTCGGCGGCGAGCTCCGCAGATGGTGCAAACGCGACGTCAGTGGGCGCCAACGCGGCGTCAGTGGCGGCCCGCGGCCATCCCCATCAGGTGGCCGAGGATGTGGTCGCCGGCGACGCGCAGACCGTTGTGCTCGTACTCGTTGGTGACCCACACCCGGGTGTTGCCGACCGCGCGGGCCGTCTCCAGCTGGAGCTGGGCGTCCACGTACATGTCGTCGAAGTAGACCGCCGCGTGCACCGGGACCTCGTTGGCGGCGAGCCGGTCGAGGTCGTACAGCGGCGGCCAGTCGTCGTAGCCGGCCAGCAGGTCGGCGGCCGCGGCGAACGGCCGGAGCGCGGCGATCTCCCGGAACATCCAGGGATACATCATCTCGCCGGTGAACAGCAGCGGGTCGGCGTCGGCGGCGAACTCCGGGTGCCGGGCCAGGGCCCGTTCCGCCGCCCAGCCGGTGGCCGAGCCGTCCGGGTTACAGGTGAACTCCTGCAACGCGAAGATCGGGATGTCGATGAAGCCGGTCGTGGCCATCACCGCGTACCGGAAGCCGTCGGCCAGCTGGTCGCCGTGCCAGGCCTCGTCGAGCAGCCAGTGCAGGTTGGCGTAGCCGTCGCTCATTCCGAACGAGTTGCCCAGGAACCGCAGGCGGCGGGCGGTGAGCCGGTCGCCGTCGGGCAGCCGGACCTCGTTGTCGTCGAGGTGGTCGGCGAGCCGGCGCACGGCTGCGGCGTCCCCGGGGTACGCGCGGTAGTACTCGGCGTTGCGGGCGGCCACGCGTGGGTAGGTGCGCGCGTACCAGTCGTCGACGGTGGCCTTGATGCCCGGCAGGCCGCCCGTCACGTAGCAGGTGCGCAGTCCCTCGGGCGCCCGCGAGAGGTAGGCGAGAGTGATGAAACCGCCGTAGCTCTGCCCCAGGGTGTCCCACCGCGCGCCGCCGGCGATCCGGGCCCGGGCGATCTCCGCGTCGGCCACGATGCTGTCGGCGCGGAAGAGCCGCAGGTGTGCCGCGAGCTGCTCAGGTGCCATACCCGCCACGGTCCGGGCGGTGACCGGCGAACTGCGCCCGGTCCCCCGCTGGTCGAGCAGCAGCACCCGGTGGGTGCGCAGGGCCCGGCCGAGCCAGCCGT
>NZ_JBEZGQ010001561.1:0-1397 GCF_040650095.1 Actinoplanes sp. NPDC048791
CGCGGGCCGCCCGCCTGACCCGCTGACGGCCCGCCGGTCAGGCGCGGGCCAGCACGAAGACCGGGATGAGCCGGGCGGTCTTCTTCTCGTAGGTCGCGTACGTGGGGAACGCCGCGACCGCCCGCTCCCACCACACCGCGCGCTCGTCTCCGCTGACCTCACGCGCGACGTAGTCGTGCCGGGCGTCGCCGTCCTGCAACTCGACGCGGGGCTCCTTGCGCAGGTTGTAGACCCAGACCGGGTTCTTCGGGCCACCGCCCAGCGAGCCGACGACGGCATACTCACCGTCGTGCTCGACGCGCATCAGCGCCGTCTTGCGCAGCAGGCCGGTCCGGGCGCCGACCGAGGTCAGCACGATCACCGGCTTGCCGCTGATGTCGCCGGCGCGTTCGCCGTTGGACGCCTCGTACGTCTCCGCCTGCTTACGGGCCCACGCGGAAGTGCTCGGGCCGTACTCGCCGGACAGTGGCATGAGCGGCCTCTCAGTCGGAGATCGGGGTGAGGACGAAGACGGGGATGATCCGGTCGGTCTTGGTCTGATACTCCGCGTACGGCGGCCACGCCTCGACCGCCCGCTCCCACCACACGGCCCGTTCCTCGCCGGAGACCTCGCGAGCCTGGTAGTCGCGCTTGACGTTGCCGTCCTGCAGCTCAACCTGCGGGTTCTTGACCAGGTTCCAGTACCAGACCGGATGCGTGGGGGCGCCGCCGCGGGACGCCACCACCGCATACTCGCCGTCGTGCTCGACCCGCATCAGCGGCGTCTTGCGGATCTTGCCGGTCTTGGCGCCGACCGAGGTCAGCAGGATGATCGGGCGGCCTTGCAGGTCGGCGGCCTCGGTGCCCCCGCTGGCCTCGAACTTCTCGGCCTGCTCGCGGGCCCAGTCCTCCGGGCTCGGGGCGTACTCACCGGTCAACGGCATGATTTCCTCCTGAGGTCGAAGACAGATCGAGGGCCATGAGACCGGCGGCGGTCGGCCGGAAGCCGCAGGCCTCGACGTAGAACGGGGTCAGGTGCGGCTCGTAGTCGACGTGCAGCCACTGGCAGCCCGCCGCCCGGGCGCCGGCCACCGCGGTCGCCACCAGCGTGGTGCCGACGCCCCGGCCGCGGGCCTCGGCGGCCACCACGGTGTCCACCAGGAAAGCGTGCACACCACCGTCCCAGGTCACGTTCACGAAGCCGACCAGCACGTCCTCCTGGTGGGCGCAGACCCAGCCGAGGCTGTGCCGGTCGAGCCGGCCCTGCCAGTCGATTCCCTGGGCGGAGTAGCCGAAACCCGCCGCGTGCAGGGCGTCGAGGGCGGCGTTGTCGAAGCCGGCCCGCCAGCCGTAGATGATCGTCACCGGGCCAGTCTCCGTCATTGGGCCAGCCTGGCCAGCGTCGCGGCCAGTTCGGC
>NZ_JBEZGQ010001562.1:0-1397 GCF_040650095.1 Actinoplanes sp. NPDC048791
CCGAACGCCAGCGCACGGTCATCCCGCCCCGGGCCAACACCCGCAACGGACAGCCGGCCACGAACGGCGCGACGGACTACTCGCTGCCGATGCCGGCCCAGCGCTCGACGCAGGAGACCCCGGAGCCGGGCTCCCGCGCGAACTGGCCACTGCTGAACAACAGCGACGAGGCAGCGGCCACACCGCCGCCGGCCGCGGTGAGCAGCCCGCCGTCGGACGGCCGGGTCCGCCCGCCGTGGCAGGACATGCCCCAGGAGCCGCCGTCCCTGCGCCTGGTGGAGTCGGTGCTCAACGGCCTGACCAACACCCCGGCCGACGTGACAGCGATCACCGAGCCGCCACCGCTGCGCCTGGTCGACGACCGCGGCGGCCGCAACGGCCGAGCAGCAGCCCGCCGCACCACCCTGACCGCCCTGGACCGCAGCACGTCACCCCCGGTCCCAGCCGAAGGCGACGGCGACCTGCTGATCTTCGCGGCGGCCCGGTCGGCCTGGTTCACGGGTCACGACGAGGAAGCCTCGACAAACCTGGACTGGACGAACCCGTCCGACACAGGCTGGCGCGCCGCGGAAAAGGCAGCCACCCCGTCGGTGGCGGCCGAGACGTCGGCCGGCCTGCCGAAGCGGGTTCCGCAGGCCAACCTGGTCCCGGGTTCGCCGCTGCGCGAAGAGCGCCCGCTGCGAATCGTCCGCGACGCGGCGAGCATCGCGGCGCACACCACGGGATACTTCCGGGGGTGGCGGCGCGGCCAGGAGATCGGTGGGTACGCGATCGGTGGCCGGCCGGGCCGTGAGGCGGCCGGTGGCTGGGACTTCAGCCGGGATGGCGGCGCTCAGCAGGAGGACTACCGGAACGCTGGGTATCGCAGCAGCTGACAGCTTGCTTTGACGGAACGGCCACGCCCTTGTGTTGGGGTGTGGCCGTTTTGCTGTGTTGGCGCTTTGCGTTCGGGGAGAGCTCGGTGCGGGGCTGCCGCTCGGGCGCCTGGAGCGGGACGGTCAAGGGCCGCCGGGTATTGGGAGGGTCGGCAGGGCCGTCCGGGGGACGTCTCGGCGGGGCTCCAAGGGCTGCAGCGTCGCAGAGCTCAGCCCCAGCGAAACCTCGAAGGGCTCCCCTTCACGCCCCAGAGGGCCGTCGGGCCCCAGAGGGCCGTCGGGCCCCAGAGGGCCGTCGGGCTGCCCGGTAGGCCCTGGGCTGGCCTGGTAGGGCCCTGACCCGGGGGGGCCGCGCTGGCCCAGCGTAGGGCCCGAGCTAGCCCGGTAGGGCACCGGCGGGCCAAGCCGACCTCGTAAGGCAAGGCGGCGGGCAAGCCGAGCGAGCAAGCCGGCGGGCAGGCCGGGCGAGCAAGCCGCCGGGCAAGCCGGGCGGGCAAGCCGGGCGAGCAAGCCGCCGGGCAA
>NZ_JBEZGQ010001563.1:0-1392 GCF_040650095.1 Actinoplanes sp. NPDC048791
TACCGTCTGACCGCCTCGACGCTCGCCCGCCTGCGCTGCCGCAGGCGGGCGATCAGTCCAGGCCGGGTCGGTCGAGAAGCGCGGTCAGGGTTTCCCGGGCCGTCGCGGCCATCACCGGGTTGGTGTCGACGTAGTACGGCAGGGCCACGATCGCCTGCACGATCGCCCAGCCGATCCCGCGCGCCCAGGTGGCGTCGTCGACGTCCAGCGCCTGCCGGTAGACGTCGCGGGCGCCGGCGGGCAGGAGGTTCCACGCCGGCATCAGGTCGACGGCCGGGTCGCCGACGCAGACCGCCTCCAGGTCGATGACCGCCGCCAGCCGGCCGTCGCGCACGAGCAGGTTGCCCGGCATGAGATCGGCGTGGAGCCAGACGTCGGCCGCGGCGGGTTCGGCGTCGCGGCACCGCGCCCAGATCTCGGCCACCCGTGAGGTGTCGATCAGGTGCGTGCTCTGCGCCAGCGCCCGCTGGACATCGTCGTCCTTGGCGGCCAGCGGGCCGCCCCGGGTAAGGCCGTTCCACGTGCGGCCACCGGTGTCCACGGCGTGCAGCGCGGTGACGAAGCCGGCCAGCTCCCGGGCGAACGTTCCGGGATCGCCGATGGTGTGGTGACTCGCGGTCTCGCCGGGTATCCACCGGTACACCGTCCACCAGCCGTCGTAGCCCGGACCGGGCGCGCCCAGCGCGAGCGGTTCGGGCACCGCAAGGGGCAGGTGCGCGGCCAGCCACTGGGCCTGCTCCTGTTCGTGGGCCAGCTCGTCGCGCCGGTCGGGTGCGACGCTCGGCCGCAACGGGAGGCGGGCGACCAGGTCATCACCGAGGCGGAACAGGGCGTTGACCGTGCCGTGCGAGGTCACCGGCCGCACCGGCCGGTGATGCCATTGCGGGAACCGGGCGGCGACCAGCTCGGCGACCTCGGCGGGGCTGAGGTCGACCTGGTCCGCGTGCATTCTCACGAGCCGCTCCTGATCCTGATTCAGCCGCTGATCGCGGCGGTGATCTGCCGGGTGGTTTCGACGGCCACCCGAGGGTTGGCGGCCGCGTACGACGTGTACGCGTTGAGCCCGGCCGACAGGGCCAAACCCCGTCCCCGCGCCCACCTGGCGTCGTCCACGGCCAGCGCCTCCCGGAACGCCGCCCGGCCGGGCGCCGACAGCAGGCTGAACGCGATGGTCAGATCGCCGGCCGGGTCACCGACGCCGAGCCCGCCGAAGTCGATCACCGCGCTGAGCCGCCCGCCGGAGGTGAGCAGGTTGCCGGTGTGGAAGTCACCGTGGAACCAGACCGGTGAGCGGTCCCAGGCGGGCGCCCGCAGCGCCGCGTCCCACACCGCCGTCATCGCCTCGGCGTCGAACACCGCGGCCACCTCGGCGATCGCGGCCCGCGTCCCGGC
>NZ_JBEZGQ010001564.1:0-1390 GCF_040650095.1 Actinoplanes sp. NPDC048791
GTCGTCGCCGCCCTGGAGGGCGCCCGCGCGCAGGTCGCCGCCGGCATCTCCGGCTCGCGGTCCATCGTGGACAGCGCCCTGCAGCGGCCGGACGAGCCGGGCGAGGCGCTCGCGTACTGGCTGGGCCGGTACGGCCGGTCGCTGCCCAAGCCGGTCAAGCGGGGCATCGCCGACGCGGTGGTCCGGCTCTACCACGAGCGCAGCCTGCTCAAGTACGACACCGACGCCCGTCCGGTGCGCTTCGGTGACGTCATCGACCTCACCCACCCGACGGCGAAGGACGAGCGGCAGGGTGAGCTGTTCCGGCATGCCCTGGACCGGCGGCACAAGCGGGACAATCCCGTACCGTCCGCGCTGACCCTGCTCACCGCGCGGGCCGGGCTGATGGCCCTGCCGGTGGAGCAGCGCCGTGGGGTCACCGACCCCGCGGTGCTGCACGCGGCCGGGATGACGTGGGAGGCGCTGGCCGGGTGGCGGCAGACGGCCATGGACGCGGCGGCCTGGGAGTCGATCATTCCGAGCATGGGTTACCTGGCGTTGCTGCGGAACCTGCGCAACTTCGACCAGGCCGGCGTGAGTGACGCGGTGGCCGCCACGGTGGCTGCCCGGCTCGCCGACCCCGATGAGGTCGCGCGGTCCCGGGCGCTGCCGATGCGGTTCCTGTCGGCGTTCAACGCGGCGCCGAGCCTGCGGTGGGCGTACCCGTTGGAGCAGGGCCTGCAGCAGGCGCTGGCGAACGTGCCGGCCCTGGGCGCACGGACCCTGATCCTGATCGACACCTTGGGGTCGATGACCTCCGGCTTCAGCCGGGACGGCACGCTGCGCTGCTGGGACGCCGCCACGGTCTTCGGTCTCGCGTTGAGCGCGCGGGCCTGGGACGCGACCGTGGTGTCGTTCTCCGACGACACCAGGGTGTTCCCGCGGGTGGCCGGCGAGTCGGTGCTGGCCGCGGTGCGCCGGTTCAAGGCGGACGGCTACTTCCTCGGCCGGGGCACGGACACCGAGCGGGCGGTCCGGAAGCACTATGCCAAGCATGACCGGGTGGTGATCCTGACCGACGAGCAGGCGCACTGGCACGGCGCTCGTGATGTCGCGGCCGCGGTGCCGGCGCGGGTGCCGGTGTACACGTGGAACCTGGCCGGCTACCGGGCCGGGCACACCCCGGTGGCCGGGAACAGGTTCACCTTCGGTGGCCTGTCCGACGCCGCGTTCTCGATGATCCCGCTGATCGAGGCCGGCGCCCGCGCGCAGTGGCCGTTCGCCCACGGAGATGAGGGCGAGCAGCTGGATCAGCCGGTGGCGGCGGCGTAGCAGGCGCCGTAGCCGTCGGCGCGCGCCACGATCCGGCCCGCAGCGACCCGGACCGCGAACTCGGTCGCGTCGTTGCGGG
>NZ_JBEZGQ010001565.1:0-1390 GCF_040650095.1 Actinoplanes sp. NPDC048791
AGTGGCGCAGATCCGCGCGGCGATCGAGAGCGGTGCCGACCCGGTGGGCACCTGGGTCGCCAAGGGCCGGGTCAACGCCGGCGCCACCCTGGCCGCGCTGTCCGGCACGCCCGCCACCCCGAACCCGGTCCCGAACCCGCCGGCCGCCCCGGCCGGCCCGGTCATCACCGGCTTCGGTCTCACCGCCGGGCAGCTGGTCCGCGGCACCGTGGCGTTCTCGCCGTCGATCACCTCGGCCACCGCCCTGGCGAAGGTGCAGCTGCGCACCCAGACCGGCACCAAAGAGGCCACCACCAACCTCGCGCTGACCGGCACCCGGCAGGTCTCCTGGAAGACGACCGGCTTCACCGGCCCGGCCACCCTGACGCTGACGGTCACCGACACCGCCGGCCGTACCGCCACCGCGCAGGTCAAGGTCACCGTGGACAACACCGCCCCGGCCGCCACGGTCACCAGCCCGGCCGCCGGCGCGACGGTCACCAAAACCGTCCCGGTGACCATCAGCACCACCGCCACCGACGTGGTGAAGGTGGAGCTGCTGGTCAAGAACGCGGTCGTCGCCACCGCCACCACCGCCCCCTGGGCGCTGACCTGGGACAGCACCGGCGCCAACGCCGGCGTGAGCCTCACCGTGCGGGTCACGGACACCGCCGGCAACATCACCACGGTCACCCGCGCCGTCGTCGCCGACAACGCCGGACCGGTGCTGAGCTGGCGGACACCGGCGGCCGACGCCGTCGTCGGCGGGACGCCCAAGGTGGAGGCGAGCGCCACCGACGCCTCAGGGGTGACGAAGGTCGAGCTGCTGCGCGGCGACACGGTGCTGGCCACCGACACCACAGCGCCGTACTCCTTCGCCTGGAACACCGCCGGTGCCGCCGGCCGGACCGCCCTGGTCCTGCGGGCCACCGACAAGCTGGGCTACGTCTCCACCGCCGCGCGCACGGTCGTCGTCGACAACAAGGCCCCGGTCGTGACCTCGGTCAGCCCGGCCGCCGCGGCCTCGGTCACCGGCTCGCTGACGACCAGCCTGACCGCCACCGACGAGCAGGGCGTGGCCGCCATCGACCTGCTGGTCAACGGCAAGCGGACGACCGGCGTGCGGGGCCGTACGACGCTGCTCTTCTCGTTCCCGGCCGGCCGGCTCACCGGCACCCCGACGCTGACCTGGACGGTCACCGACAAGGCGGGCAACGTCACGACCGTCACCCGCACCGTGAGCATCGCCAAGTCGGCCGGCCAGAAGTAGCCGAGCCGTGGGCCCCGGCCCCGGCCGCCGAACCCTCCGCCGGTGGGCGGCCCGGGTGCTCTGGCAGGATCGACGGGTGGAAGACCGCCGGACCGCCGCCGTGCTGCTGGTGTTCGGGCGCGGTGTCATCGGCGCCGGCGA
>NZ_JBEZGQ010001566.1:0-1390 GCF_040650095.1 Actinoplanes sp. NPDC048791
GGCCCGGGCCGGCGCGGACGCCCGCGCGGTCCGCCGGCCACGCACGATCGTCCTGGCCACTGCTCAGATCCCCTTGCCGCGCTTCTGCGCCATCCGCAGCACCCGCTCGCCGGTCATCAGGCCGAGGATGACGGGTACGGTGACCAGCACGCGCTTCTCCCGCGGGTTCAGCCGGATGACCGCGGCCAGCTCCTTCATCGCCTCGGTGCGCCGGTTGCCCGAGGCCAGCGCGAACGCGATCTGCCCGCGCAGCCGGGCCATCCCGGCGCGGCTGGTGGCCAGCTCGGGGTGCTTGCCGATGAGGTACCGCTGGGCCTCGACGATGGTCGCCCAGCGTCCGAAGTAGAACGAGCCGCCGTGCCAGTCGACGATGACCAGCGCCTCCCGGACAACCGCGATCGGTGTCGTCGCCGACACCCGCAGCAGCCACTCGTAGTCCTCGCTGTAGCCACCGGGGATGCCCTCGTCGACCTCACCGGCCGCCGCCCACGTCGACCGGCGCACGAGCATGGTGCTGGAGTGCACCTCCATCACCCGGTCGGCGAGCAGCTCCTCGTGCACGACCCGGTCGCGGTCCAGCACGCGTTCCTTGTCGATGCCGGGCCCGCGCAGCCGCAGGCCGCAGCTCACCGCGCCGATGGCCGGGTCGGCGAGCTGCTCGACCTGGCGGCTCAGCTTGGTCGGCAGCCAGATGTCGTCGTCGTCGCAGAACGCCAGCAGCTCGCCGGTCGCCGCCTCCACCCCGCTGTTGCGGCCGCCGGGCAGGCCCGGCCGGCGGGTGTTGGCGATCAGCTTGAGCGAGCGGTCGGGGCCGGCCGGCACGTCCAGCTCCCGCACGTCGACGTGGTCGTAGACCACGACACACTCGACCCGGCCGGGATAGTCCTGGCCGAGGATGCTGGCGACGGCGCGTTCGAGCAGCCCGGGCCGGTCCCGGGTGGCGACGACGACGGTGATCTCCGGGTGGGTCTGCGGCACGGCGTTCTCCCCTGCGCGATCTGGCACGGCGCTCTCAGGCACTGCGGCCTCCGGTGAGCACGAAGCCGACCGTCTGGGCGCCGGCCGAGCGCAGCCGGTCGACCAGGCGGGACAGCTCGGCGTTGCGGGTACGGTCGCGGGCCACCACGAGCACCGCGACCCCGGACTGCGCGGCCCGGACGCCCCGCTCGTCCGTGTCGGACGGGGGCGCGTCGATGACCACGATGCCGGACTCGGGCTCCTCGCCGAGGTTGCACAGCCGGATGACACCGCCGCCGATCAGCACGACCAGCAGCCGGCTGTCCGCGTCGTTTCCGGCCGACCCGGCCGCCACCACGGGCGTCTGCCGGACCGGCGCCTCCATGATCAGAGTGGCCTCGGGGTCGGCCGAGGTGGTCTGCACCTGGGTCGG
>NZ_JBEZGQ010001567.1:0-1389 GCF_040650095.1 Actinoplanes sp. NPDC048791
CGCGGCGGCACGGGCTCGACGGCCGTGCACACCAGCCAGTCGTCCAGCGGCGGCGCGGCGGCCTTCTCGGCTCGCAGCCGGGCGGCGCGCTAACTAGACACAGGCAAGGGGCGCTGAGGGATTCCTCAGCGCCCCTTCTGCTGTCACCGGCCGGCCAGGGCGGGATCGCGCCAGGCGGTCAGCACGCAGAACTCGTTGCCTTCCGGGTCGGCCAGCACCACGTACGGCTCGTCGCCCTGCTGCCCCACGTACGCGGGCCGGGCACCCAGGCCGATCAGGCGTTCCACCTCGGCCTGCGGGTCGGTGGCGGTCAGGTCCGGGTGGGCCCGGTTCTTGCCCGACTTCGGCCCGGCCGACGCCTGCAGCCACATGTGCTGGGCGCCGGGCGGAGCGTCGTCCGGCGGGATCAGCTTGGCGTTGCCGTCGTCGCCCTTCTCCACGCGGTAGCCCAGGGCCGCCGACCAGAAGGCCGTCATCACGTCGATGTCCTGCACGTCCAGGGTCAACTGTGCGATTCGCAGCATGTCGTGCTGCATACCCCGCTCAGCCGGCTGAAACGCGGCACTCCACGGTCACCCGGACGTGCCGGCCGATCAGGGCCCGGCCCGCGCCGACTCCCGCGGCCACCCGGTCGACCGTCGTCTTGGCCCGCACGTGGTAGCCGTCGGTGACCGGCTGGACGTCCACGATGGACAGCGTCAGCGGGGCCGAGCCGCCCCGGATGCTCAGCACCCCGGTGAGCTCCCAGCCGTCGGCTGTACGGCTCAACCCGGTGCTGCGGAAACCGATCGCCGGGTGGGTGTCGGCGGCCAGGAAGCGCTTGCCGCGTACGTCCTTGTCGCGGCGCGGGTCGTCGGTGGTGAAGCTGGCCGCGTCCAGGTCGGCCGAGACCGTGGACTGCTCGGGTCTGGCCCCCACCATCACGGTGCCGGACCGTACGGCGAAGGTCGCGTCCACGGGTTTGAGGCCGAAGGTGTGGGTCGCCGTCAGCCTGACGCTGGAGCGGGCGGAGTCGATCACGTACGTGCCGGGCCGGATGTCGCCTTCGAGGCGCTGGTGCTGTGTCATACCAGCAGCCTCGCCACCGCGGCGCCCGAAAACCTCAGTACTGCCGCTGAGATCCGGTACGTAGCCAGGACGCGACCTGCGTGCGGTTGCTCAGCCCCAGCTTGGCCAGCAGGTTGCGGACGTGCGTCTCCACGGTGCGCTCGGAGAGCACCAGCCGATCGGCGATCGCGCGGTTGGCCAGCCCGTCGGCCACCAGCGCGGCGATCTCGCTCTCCCGCGCCGTCAGTGCGCCCGCTCCCCCGCGTACCCCCGTGGTCTCCTCGACCAGGACCTGGGCCCCCGCCGCGACCCGGCTCATGCCCAGCCGCCGGCCGGTCGCGG
>NZ_JBEZGQ010001568.1:0-1389 GCF_040650095.1 Actinoplanes sp. NPDC048791
CGCCGCGACCGGTACGGGCACCGACGGCCCGCCGTGGCCGCTGACCCGCGCGGAGATCGACGCGTTCGCCGCCCCGGGCCTGACGCCGGTCCGGGTCGACGAGATCGGTGACCCCGACGACCCGCTGATCAGGCGGTGGCGGGCGGAGTTCCGAGCCGGCGGATGACCTCGGCCAGGTCCGGCGGGTCCAGCCCGGCCAGGTCGCTGAGCTCGGCCGGGCTGAGCCAGGCGTGCCCGGCCAGGCTGAGCTGCTCGTCGGGCATGAGACCGTCGCGGGTCAGGGGCGGCCGGGCGACGTCGTAGCGGGCCAGGAAGAACTCCTCGGGCCCGGCGAATCCCTGTCCCTTCCACCGGAAGTCCCGCATGACGGTCACCGACGGCCCGGTCACGGCGGCCGGGTCGAGGCCGGTCTCCTCGGCCAGCTCCCGGCGCGCCGCGGCCAGGAAGTCCTCGCCGGGCTCGACGCCACCGCCGGGCGGCTCCCACACGTCGTGGCCGTCCACCGGGTCCCGCCAGTGCAGCAGCAGGATGCGGCCGTCCGCGTCGACGCAGACGACCCGGGCAGCGCGGCGGTGGACCGGGTCCATGTCAGAGCACCTCGAATCGTGGCGGTGGGTGGCGCAGGAAGTCGTGGTGGGAGATGTCCCAGCCGTACGCGCCGGTGCGGGCGAAGATCAGCACGTCACCGATGCGCAGCCGGTCCACGGGCTGGTCGCGGGCGAGGACGTCGCGCGGGGTGCACAGCTCGCCGACGGCGTCCACGGTGACGTCGGTGACCTGCGGTCGGGGCCACTCGTAGGGCCAGTCGTCGACGGGCAGCACGGTGAACGGGTGGCTGTAGCCCCAGGCGGCGGGCAGCCGGAAGTGGTGGGTGCCGCCGCGCAGCACCGCGAACCAGCGGCCGTGGGTGTGCTTGAGGTCGAGGACCTCGGCGGCGTACCAGCCGGCGTCGGCGGCCAGGATCCGGCCGGGCTCGACGATCAGCTCCACGCCCGCCGGAACCGTCAGCCCGGCCAGCCCGGCCCGCAGCTCACCCAGGTCGATGGTGGCGTCGCTGAGGTAGTCGACACCGAGCCCGCCGCCGACGTTGACCAGCCGTAGGTCCAGCCCGTACCGGGCGGCGGTGGTCACCGACCAGTCCAGCGCCCCGGCGACGAACCGGGCGTGGGCGGCGGCGTCCAGGTTGTTCGACACGGCGTGCAGGTGGAAGCCGGTGATCCGGACCGAGGTCAGCGGCAGGGCCAGCATCCGGGCCAGTTCCTGCTCGTCGACCCCGAACGGGGTGGGCGTACCCGTCATGGCGTGGCTGCCGGGCAGCGCGGCCTGCGCGCGGTTGACCCGTACCGCCGCGTCCACGACCGTCCCGGTCGCCCGGGCGGCCCGGTCCAG
>NZ_JBEZGQ010001569.1:0-1388 GCF_040650095.1 Actinoplanes sp. NPDC048791
GCGGACCGTCCCCGCAGGCTGATGCCGGTAACCGAGTGGAGGGGACGAGTTCGATGGCGAAGTTCATGGACGTGCACAGCGGGTTCCACGGGGTCACCCCGGAGCAACTGGACGCCGCGCACGAGGCCGACCTGAAGGTCGAAGGGGAGGAGGGGGTGCACTTCGAGCGGGCCTGGCTCGACGCTGAGCAGGGCAAAGCCTTCTGCCTGTCGACCGGGCCGAGCAAGGAGGCCGTCCAGCGCGTACACGAGAAGGCCGGTCACCCGGTGACCGAGATCTACGAGCTGACCGCCGAGGCGTGAGCGGGTTCCGCCCGGGCCCTGGGGCGGCCCGGGCGGAACCGTCCGTTCAGGAGGAGGCGTCGACCGCGATCGTGAGCTTGGCGACGTAACCGTCGGCGACGCTGCCGGTGACGGTGGCTAGCTCGGTGACCGCCGAGTCGTCACCGAACACGTTGTCGGTGGCCAGGCTGACCTGGCTCAGGTTGCTGACGCTCTTGCTGTAGCCGTCGGTGGCGTAGACAGCGTCCGCGACGTCCTGCGGGAGGGCGATCTGCGAGGTCTTGACGATCGGGCCGTCCCCGCTGGTGGCATCGGCCGGCGACGAGTAGACCTCGAAGTGGATGTGCGGCCACCGGCCCGAGTAGCAGGCCGGGAAGATGCTGGTGAAAGTCGCGGTGCCGGAGGCGTCGGTCTCCTGGATGCCGCGCAGATAGTTCTGATCGGTCACCCCGGTGGAATACAGCGAGTAGTTGCCGTCGCGGTCACAATGCCAGGCGTAGACCGCGGCCCCGGTCAGGGCTTTGCCGTCGAGGCCGGTCACCACCAGAGAGAATTCCAGCGGTACGCCCTCAGCGGTCCCGCTCGACTCCCCGAACGACGTACGGATGTCCTTGCGCACGATGCCCGACTCGGTCCGCACGTCCGGCCCGTTCGACCCGTCCGCCGGGAACGGCCCGGCGGTCTCCGACTCGACCTCGGTGGCGGTGCCGGTGGCAGCGGCAGCGCTGGTGGCAGTGGCCGTCGTCCCCGTCTCGGCTGTGCTGCCGCAGGCCGCGGTCCCACCGACGAGAGCGAGGGCACCCACCCCGCCGAAGGCGGCCAGCAGCCGGCGCCGTGACATGGTCCGCAGGTCGAACTGCAGCCCCTTGTCGTGCACCCGGCGCACGTATGCGGCGTTGTCCTGATCCCCTTGTTCCTGCACGGTGGTCGCCTTTCCTCGCGGATTGTCTCCCTGAAGACAACCAAGGTTCACTGTGCGTCATCTGTGTCCCGGCTGTGACCCGGTCTTTAATGTCGGGGCATGGTGACTGTGGCGATCGTGAGTCCGGGACACATGGGCGCGGGCCTGGGCGGTGCCCTGCGGGCCGGCGGCGCGAGAGTGGTCGC
>NZ_JBEZGQ010001570.1:0-1382 GCF_040650095.1 Actinoplanes sp. NPDC048791
GGCGGCGTACGCGGCCCGCGAGCTGGGCGTGGCCGCCGAGATCTACGTGCCGGTCACCGCCCCGCCGGTCAAGGTGGCGAAGCTGGCCAAGCTCGGCGCCCGGGTGGTCCAGGTCGGCCACGAGTACGCGGAGGCGTACGAGGCCGCGGTCGTGCAGGCCGAGGTGACCGGGGCACTGTTCTGTCACGCCTACGACGATCCGGACATGGTGGCCGGCAACGGCACCCTGGGCCTGGAGCTCGCCGAGCAGTTGCCCGACGGCTTCGACACCGTGCTGGTGGCGGTCGGTGGAGGCGGTCTGATCGCCGGGGTCGCCGCCGCCCTGCACGACCGGGCCCGCGTCGTCGCCGTCGAGCCGGTCACCACCGCAGCCCTGCACGCGGCCCTCGAGGCCGGTGGCCCGGTGGACATCCCGGTCTCCGGGGTGGCGTCCGACGCCCTGGGCGCCCGGCGGGTCGGGACGATCGCCTACGAGACGGCCGTTGCGGCGCATCTGCCGTCCGTGCTGGTCGACGATCAGGCGATCGTGGAGGCCCGGCGGCAGCTGTGGGAGGACTACCGGATCGTCGTCGAGCACGGCACCGCAGCCGCGCAGGCCGCATTGACCTCGGGCGCCTACGTGCCGGAGCCGGGGGAGCGGGTCGTGGTGCTGCTCTGCGGCGCGAACACGAATCCGGCCGACCTTGCTTGAGCAGGTCCGCCTCATCGAGCGGGTGCGGGAGGTGTGCCGCGCCGACAGCCGGGTCGAGGCCGCCCTGATGTACGGCTCGTTCGCCGACGGCACGGCCGACGAGCACAGCGACATCGAGTTCTGGATGTTCTTCACCGCCGGGCCCACCGACCCGCGGGCCTGGATCGAGCTGGTCAGCCCGGTCACCCACCTGGTCCGCAACGAGTTCGGCGCGCACGTGGCGTTCTTCCCCGGGCTGATCCGCGGCGAGTTCCACTTCGCCGGCACCGCCGACATCGCCTCCGTCCGCGACTGGCCGGCCGGCGACATCGTGCCGGTCGTCGACCGGCACGGTCTGCTGGAGCAGTCCCGCCCGCAAGGCGTCACGGACCGTACGGCGGATGTCTGCGGTCGCTTCGCCAACTGGCTGCTGCTCGCCCATCACGTCGGGCGGCGCGGTGAGGTGCTGCGGCAGCGGGACGCCCTCGCGCACGCCCAGCGCCATCTGCTGTGGATGGCCCGGCTGGCCGAGGGCCGCACCGGGCACTGGCTCACCCCGTCGCGGCAGGCCGAGGCCGAGCTCAGCCCGGCCACGATCGCGGCGCTCTCCCGTACCCATCAAGATGTGCGCGCGGCCTGGCAGGCAGGCCGCGCTCTCTGGATCAAGCTTGACCCGGACCCTCCGGAGCTCCTTTTCGCCGAGTTGGACCGG
>NZ_JBEZGQ010001571.1:0-1381 GCF_040650095.1 Actinoplanes sp. NPDC048791
CCCGCGAGATCACCGAGGCCGGGCTCGTGCTGGTGCTGCTGGCCGGCGAGGACGGGTCCCGGTACACCATCGAGGTCGCCGACGGCGCGGACGAGATGGTCGGCAAGGTGCTGTCGGTGGACGTGGACGCGTTGCATGCCGACGAGGCCGAGCTGGGCGGCGTCGCTGACTGGCCGGGGCCCGTACCCTCGGGTCCGGTGCTGGCCGCGCCGCTGGCCGGGGCCGACATGCCGCAGGGTGTGCTGATCGTCGCCGGTGCCGCCGCCGGCGGCGAGGACGACGCCACGCTGCTGGCCAGCTTCGCGGGTCAGGCGGCCCTGGCCCTGGAACGGGCCCGGGCGCAGGAGGAACGCGAGCTGCTGGTCGTCCTGGAGGACCGTGAGCGCATCGCCCGGGACCTGCACGACGTCGTGATCCAGCGGCTGTTCGCCACCGGCATGCAGTTGCAGGGTGTCGCCCCGCACGCGCTGCGCCCGGAGGCGGCCAAGCGGATCAACGCGGCCGTCGACGACCTGGACGCCACCATCCGCGACATCCGCCGGTCGATCTTCGAACTGCGTGCGCCGGTGGGCAGCTCCCTGCGCACGGAGCTGCGCGACGCGGTCGAGGCGGCCACCGGGGCCCTGGGTTTCCGGCCGACGCTGGACGTGTCGGGGCCGGTGGACAGCGCGGTGCCCGACGACGTGGTGCCGGAGCTGCTGGCCGTGCTCCGCGAGGCCCTGTCGAACGTGGCCCGGCACGCCCAGGCCGGCACCGCCCGGGTCTCGGTACGCGCGGCCGACGGCGAGGTGATCCTGCAGATCGAGGACAACGGCGTCGGCACCGACCCGGCCCTGGCCCGTGGCGGTCTGGTCAACATGAGCGAACGCGCCGGCGACCTGGGCGGCAGCTGCACCGTGACCCCGGCCGACGAGGGCGGCACGGTGGTGACCTGGCGCGTCCCGCTCGGCGGCTGACCGCCCGGGCCCGGCCGCCGGGGATCGGAAGTCCGGGTGGTTCGGGTCTTTCGGCCCTGATCGGGGCGGGCCGGTGGCGCGATCGTGGAGGGGAATCCGACCAGGAGGTCCACCATGACCGCGCACCCGCCCCAGGCCACCCGGCAACTCGCTTCGGCCGCCGAGGCGTCGCTGCACGCTCCCTCGGTGTTCAACACCCAGCCGTGGCAGTGGCGGATCGCCGGCGACTCCATGGAGCTCCACGCCGACCCGGACCGGCAGCTCGCCGCCACCGACCCCGACGGACGGCTCCTGCTGCTCAGCTGCGGCACCGCGTTGCACCACGCCCGTACGGCCCTGGCGGCGGCCGGCTGGACCAGCACGGTGGACCGGCTGCCCGATCCGGGGCAGCCGACGTTGCTGGCCCGCGTACGGCTGGGGCATGC
>NZ_JBEZGQ010001572.1:0-1380 GCF_040650095.1 Actinoplanes sp. NPDC048791
TGATGGGCCGCCGCGGCGCGGGCTTCGGGCTGGCCACCGACACCAGCCCCTACGTCAGCGCAGCGGCAGGCGGGGGCGCGGCTGGCAACGCGGACAGCTGTAGGACGAGCGGTTCATGAACTGCTCGCGGCGCATGATCGAGCCGCACCGGTGGCAGGGCTGCCCCTCCCGCCCGTACGCGTTCAGCGACCGGTCGAAGTAGCCGCTCTCCCCGTTGACGTTGACGTACAGCGCGTCGAACGTGGTGCCGCCCGCGACGATCGCCTCGCTGAGCACGTCGCGGACGTGGGCGAGCAGCCGGCGTACGGCGGGGCGGGTGAGCGCGTCGGTGGGGCGGGCGCCGTGCAGCTGGGCCCGCCACAGCGCCTCGTCGGCGTAGATGTTGCCGACGCCGGAGATCAGCGTCTGGTCCAGCAGGGCCCGCTTGATCTCGGTGTGCTTGCCACGCAGCCGCGCCACGAACAGCTCGTCGTCGAACAGCGGGTCCAGCGGGTCGCGGGCGATGTGCGCGATCTCGTCGGGCAGCTCGGCGCCGCCCTCGGAGACCGACAGGCCGCCGAACGTGCGCTGGTCGACGAAGCGCAGCTGCGGGCCGTCGTCGGCGAAGGTGACCCGGACCCGCAGGTGCACCTCGTCCTCGGCCCCGGCCGGCTGCATCAGCAGCTGCCCGCTCATGCCGAGGTGCGCGATGATCGCGTCGCCGGAGTCCAGCGGGAGCCACAGGTATTTACCGCGCCGGGCGACGTCGGTGACGGTCCGCCCCTTGAGGACGGCGGCGAAGTGCACGTCGCCGGGCACGTGGCGGCGGATCGCCCGGGGGTGGCGCACCTCGACGGTGTCGATGCGCCGGCCGGTCACCCACTTGGCCAGTCCCTGGCGGACGGTCTCGACCTCGGGAAGCTCAGGCACGGGGGTCCTTCGGGGGTGGGGTCAGATCGTGTAGGGCCAGACGGCGACCAGGTAGGCGCCGTACCAGAGGCCGAACGCCGCCCAGGCGGCGATCGCGAGGACCGCGACCCGTGGGCGGGCGCGGGCGGCGGCGACGACCGAAGGCAGCAACGTCAAGAGTACGGGCAGCAGCAGGCGCGGCTTGGAGTGGTAGAAACCCGCCTGCCCGTAGGCCAGCACCATCGCGACGAGCCCGTAGACGGCCAGCGGCAGCCACGGCCGGCCGGCCAGCGCGACCCCGGCCGCGGCCAGGGCGGCGAGCAGGATCAGGGCGACGCTCATCGGCACCCAGCCCTCGCCGACGGTCAGCGTGCTGCCCAGGAAGTCGATCGTGCTGGCCCCGAAGTCGAACGACGTGCCCCAGCCCGCGGTCTGGATCTTGAACCAGGCGTCGAGGTCACCGACCCGCCACGCGACCCAGCCGAGATAGGC
>NZ_JBEZGQ010001573.1:0-1377 GCF_040650095.1 Actinoplanes sp. NPDC048791
AGGGCCGCAGTGCCTTCCGGACGTGGATGTACCGGCTGGCCACCAACCGGGCCCGCTCGGCGTACCGCAGATCCCGCCCGGTCGCGGCGGGCGACAGCACCGACGTGCTGGCCGACGTGGCCGACCCGCGCCGGACCAGCATGGTCGCGACGACCCGGCTGGACCTGCTGGACGCCCTGTCCCGGCTGCGGCCGGAGCTGGCCGAGTCGGTGGCCCTGCGCGACGTGCTGGACCTGAGCTACGCCGAGATCGCGGCGCTGCACCAGGTGCCGGAGGGCACCGTCAAGTCCCGGATCCACCAGGCCCGGCGGGAGTTGCGCAAGCTGCTGACAGCCTGATGGGGCCACCGCGAGCGGTGACCCCATCATCGGCAGTGCTGTGCCGTCTGGTTACTCGTTCAGCGAGCAGGTGCCGAACTTCTCGAGACCCTCGGGCTTCGGCGCGTTGCGGCCGATCGCCGTCTCGATCCGGTTGAGGGTCGCGACCCGCTTGTCGGCCAGCGGGCCGAGGATCGCGTTCTGGATGAACGCCGGGCCACCCTGGCCGACGCTGGACGCGATCCGCGCGTTCGCCTCGGCGATCTGGGTGTCGAGCAGCTCCAGGTTGCGGGTGACCTCGGCCGCCGCCTGCGCCGGGATGGCCGGCAGGCCGGTCACGTCGGGGCAGTTGACGGTCGGCAGGGAACCCGCGTTGTTGTTGCCACCGGCATTGTTGCCACCGGCGTTGTTGCCGGCCGGGACGGTCGCCGGCTCGGGAGCCGCGTTGCCGCCGCCGTTCTGGTTGAGCGAGCACGTCGCCAGGGCGTTCACGTTCAGCACCGGCTTCGCGGCGTTACGGCCGATCGCCGTGGCCATCCGGTTGATGGTCGCGACGCGCTTGTCCTTCAGCGGGCCGAGGATCGCGTTCTGGATGAAGTTCTTGCCACCCTCACCCTGGCTGGTGATCAGGCGCTTGTTGGCCTCGGCGATCTGCGTGTTCAGCAGGGCCAGGTTGCGCTGGATCTCCGCCTGGGCCTGCGCCGGCACGGCACCGAGCGAACCGGCGACGGCCGGGCAGTTGACCGTGGGGGCGGTGGATTCGTCGGCGGATGCCACACCCAGGCCGACGCCGACGAGTGCCACGGCGACTGCGCCTACACCGGCGATCTGCCAGCGCCGGGCGGGAGTACGGGAGCGATTCATTCTGTCGCCTGAGCCTTCCTGTCGTAGGACCTCGGTCCTCAATACGGAAGCGCTCCCAGAATGGATCAAAACAATTTTCAGACCTCCGGCAGCGGCCCGGCCGCACCCACGACCTCCCAGCTGACGCCCGGCGCCAGCCGGTACGGACCGGTCGCCACCAGGGCACCGATGGCCTTGCGGAGGCGGGAGACCTCGG
>NZ_JBEZGQ010001574.1:0-1374 GCF_040650095.1 Actinoplanes sp. NPDC048791
GGCTTGTGCGCGCAATGCCGCCGCGTCGTTCGTGCCCTGCCACCGGGTGGTCGGCACGGACGGGACGCTGCGCGGCTACCGCTGGGGCCTGGCCGTGAAGACCTGGCTGCTGGCTCACGAGAGCCACGGCTGACCCGGCGGGGGCGGTGCCCGGCGGCCGGCTCCAGCGGAGCTTGAGCCGCCGTCGAGCGGGGCTGGCCAGGCTGCGCACGGCGTCCGCCGGCGGGCGGTACGCCTGCCGCGCCGAGGAGGCCACCGTGCTGCCGCCGACCGTCCACGAGCAAGCTGCCGAGCCCGATCTGGGATCCGGGCCGCTGTGGCACCGCCCCCGCTGGTTCACCACGTTGTTCCTGACCGACCTGTGGGAGCGCTTCAGCTTCTACGGGATGATGGGCATCCTCTACCTGTTCGCCGTCGCGCCCCGGGACACCGGCGGGCTGGCCCAGTCACCGGCCACGGCGACGGCGGTGGTCGGGGCGTACCTCTCGGTGGTCTTCCTGGCCTCGGTCCCGGGTGGCTGGCTGGGCGACCGGGTGCTCGGCACCCGGCGCGCCACCCTGTACGGGGCCGTGCTGATCATGCTCGGCCACACCACGATGGCACTCCCGGCCCGCTGGCCCGTCTTCGCCGGCATGGCCCTGATCGCGGCCGGCACCGGACTGCTGAAGCCCAACCTCGCGGCGCTGCTCGGCGGGATGTACCCGCGGTCCGCGCGGGCCCCGCGTGACGCCGCGTTCGCGCTGTTCTACATGAGCATCCAGGTGAGCGCGATCGCCGGGCCACTGGTCACCGGCCTGCTCGGCGAGAAGATCGACTGGCACCTCGGTTTCGGCGCCGCGGCGGTCGGGATGCTCTTCGGCATCCTGCAGTACGTGCGCGGCGCGGTGCACTTCGGCGACGTCGGACTGCACCCCGAGCGCCCGGCCACTCCCGCCGAGCTGCGTCGCGTGCTGGTGCTCGGCGGGACCGGCGGCGCCGTGCTGCTGCTGGGCCTCGGCGCGGACGCGCTGGCCGGCACCTTCCGCGTCGGGCACGTCCTGGCGGTCACCGGGCTGCTGTCCGTCGTCGCCCCGATCATCGCCTTCACCCTGCTGTTGCGGCACCGGGCCATCCGTACCGTCGACCGGGTCCGGGTCGGCGCCTACGTCTGGGTGTTCCTGTCGTCCGCGGTGTTCTGGATGCTGTACGTCCAGACCGGCACGGTGCTGGCCGGCTTCGCCGACGTCTCGACCGACCGGGGCGTCGCCGGGTTCACCGTGCCCGCGAGCTGGTTCCAGTCCGTCGTCCCCTTCTTCGTCCTGGTGTTCGCGCCGGTGGCCGCCCGGTTCTGGCTGCGCGCCGGCGACCGGGCGAGCGGGCCGGTGAAGCTGTCGC
>NZ_JBEZGQ010001575.1:0-1372 GCF_040650095.1 Actinoplanes sp. NPDC048791
CGCGCCGCCGGAGCGCGAACGAGCGCACCACCAGAGCGGCGAAGAGCAGGATCGAAACCGGCTGGGCCAGGGCGTCGGGCCAGGCCCGGCCGCCGGTCGCCCGGGCGGCGACCACCCGGCCCACCACCCCGAGCAGGTACGCCGCCAGCGCCCACCCGGCCGGCTCCACAGCCCCGGCGGCCAGGAGAACCACGGCGGCCACCGGCGGCACGACGTAGAGCAGCACCAGCAGCCCGACCACCGCGGCAGCCCCGGCCGGCGACCCGAAGGACGCCCACATCGACTTGCTGTAGCCGTCACGCAGCTCCCGCCACGAGGTGTACATCAGGCACTCCGCCAGCGCCGAGCCGTCGGCGAGGGCGATCCGGCCGCCGGCGCGTTTGACCGCCCGGGCCAGCCCGATGTCCTCCAGCACGTCGTCCCGTACCGCCGCGTGCCCGCCGGCCCGCTCGTAGCCCGCCCGGTCCAGCACCAGCCACTGGCCGCCGGCCGCCGCCAGCGACGGTCGCGGCGAGCGTTCCATCGCCCGCAAAGGCAGGAAGGTCAGCCAGGACCACTGCAGCAGCGGCTGCACGAGCCGCCCGGCCCCGGCGATCCGGGGGTACGGCGACAGCAACTGCACCCCGGCCGAGCGCAGCAGGTCGACCCCGCCGGCGATCGCCCCCGGGGCCAGCACCACGTCGGCGTCCACAAGAACCAGTACGTCCACGTCGCCGGCCGCGGATGCGAGTTGCGCGCACGCGTGCGGTTTGCCGAGCCAGCCGGCCGGCAGGGGCGCGCCGGTCAGCAGCCGTACCTTGTCGCCGGCGACCGCCCGCACCACCTCGGCCGTGCCGTCGGTCGAGCCGTCGTCGAGCACGATGATCTCCAGGTGCGGCACGCCGGACTGGCTCAGCAGCGCCTGCAGGCACGGCGTCACCCGTTCCGCCTCGTCGCGCAGCGGCAGCAGCACGGCGACCCGTTCGGTGGTCGTCGCCCCGGTGCGCGGGCGGCGCAGCAATGCCGCGTTGACGATCGTGTGGGTGGTCAGCGCGACCAGCGGGAGCAGCGCCAGCCACCTCATGCCGGCACCGGCTGACGGACCCGCCGTACGGCCAGCGGCAGCACGATCGCGCCCATCAGCACGCCGCCCCACAGCGCCGAGGCCGGCAGGCCGAGGAAGACGGCGTGGGCGAGCACGGAGGAAGCGTACGTCCACCACCAGAGCGCGAGCATCGGTGTGTCGCCCGGCAGGACCACGGCGGCGCGCGGCCCCGCGGCGGCGGCGAGCCCGGCCATCAGCAGCACCGCGAAGCCCAGCCAGCCCAGGTAGTTGCCAGCGCCAGTGAGGCGGCGAAGCCGGAGAAGCGCGGCGTGCCGTTGTTGAACCAGG
>NZ_JBEZGQ010001576.1:0-1371 GCF_040650095.1 Actinoplanes sp. NPDC048791
CGAGCCAGCACCATGCCGCGCCAGCCGGACCCGCGCACGAGCCAACACCCGGCCGCAGCCAGCCAGACCCCGCGCACGAGCCAACACCCGGCCGCAGCCAGCCAGACCCCGCGCACGAGCCGGCACCCGTCCCGGCCCGACCCGGCGCCAGCCCAACCCATCAAGAGCAGGGCGTGCAGCGCTTGCCGATGTGCCCGCGCCGTGATGTGATTCCCCGAAGTCTGGCCCCTTCCGTTTCGGACGCGCCGTCACCGCGACCGGAAGGCATGACCATGACTCAACGACGCTTCGGCCCGCCTCCGCACCAGGAGGACCCCTACTCCAGGCTCACCTCACCACGAGGCGTCCCGGTCGATCAGCTGGTGTCCGTCCTGCAGAAGGACATCCGCCGGGGCAATGTCGACAACGCCGTGCTGGCCGCGTACGAGATGCTTTCGACCTCCGCCGAAGTCGCCGAGCACCTGTGGCGCCGGCTGAAGCTCATCGCTGTCGAGGACGTGGGCATGGGCGCACCCCTGGCCCCGGTGCTGCTGGAGTGTCTGCACCGGAATTTCCGGGCTGCTCCTGGCGGCGACACCATGATGGCCGTGCACGCCGTCCGCTATCTCGCCCTGGCCCGCAAGGACCGGACCAGCTCCGAGCACGCCGACCTGGTGGCCACCAAGGTGGAGAGCGGCGACCTCCAGGTCAGCGTCCCGGACTACGCCCTGTGCGTCCACACCCGGGCCGGTCAGGAGATGGGCCGGGGGCTGATGCAGTGGTGGGAGAACGGCGCCCTGGTCAAGGACGAGATCGAGACAGCCGATCACTCGTACCGCGACGAGCTGATCGGCATCCATCGGGCCGCCGAGCAGGAAGACCGACGCCCTACCTGATCACGTCGTGCGGGGGACGGGCACGCCCATCGGGTTGGGATACGGGATGACGACCGCGGCGGCGCCGGCCAACGGTGCCAGCAACTCGGCCAGCCGGGTGCGGTCGGCGGGGCGCAGTGCGGACCATGGCTGAGCGGCCAGCCGGTCGGTGTGGTCCTCAACGGCGCGGTGGACGGCCCTTGCCTCGGCGGTGGACCGGCCACCGTCGTCCAGCCAGCCGCGTGATGCCAGTTCCCGGCCCACGGCGTCCCATTCGGCATCGGTCCAGCCCCGGTTCGGCTGGAGCTGCTCCCTGCCGCCGTACAGCGCGTCCCGGAGCACGAGCGCCTGGCAGCCGTTCACCTCAGCATGAACCAGCGCGGCTATGTGCCCGTCACCACGGTGTTCGCGCAACACCGTGGCGGCGTGCCACAGCCGGGCCAGCGGCTCGGCCGGACGCGGCAGGGCGGCGTTGGCGGCACCCAGCGCACGGCCGTCGGTCACCGCGGACTGCGCC
>NZ_JBEZGQ010001577.1:0-1369 GCF_040650095.1 Actinoplanes sp. NPDC048791
TGCGAGCTGGTGCGCAGCGTGAGCCGCCCGGCGTCGTCGAGCCAGCCGATCGCGCCGTGCGTCTCCAGCGCGGCGTGCTGCACCCGGGGCGTGCGGAAGGTCGCCTCGTAGACGACGTCGGCGCCCGCGAACCCCTCCTCGACGTCGCCCAGTTCGGCGTGCAGCTCCCCCACCACGTTGTCGGCCGCGCGGGCGATCCGGTGACCGGTGACCTTGTCGCCGTGCACGGCGGGGGCGCCGGGCCGCATCGCGGCCTCCGGGTCGAGGACGGCCGGCCGGATCTCGTACGCGACCCGCAACCGCCGGCACCCCTCCTCCGCGGCGGCCTCGGTCTCCGCGACCACGGCGGCGACCCGCTGGCCGACGTGCCGCACGACGTCGTCGAGCACCCGGGTGTCGGCCGGGTCCTCGGTCGGGTGCTCGTGGCGGGCGGTGGAGAAGTACCGCCGCGGGGCGTCCTCGTGGGTCAGCACGGCCAGCACCCCGGGCACGGCCAGCGCCTCGGTGGTGTCGACGGCGGTGATCCGGGCGTGCGCGTGCGGTGAGCGCAGCACTTTGAGGTGCGTCAGGCCGGGCACGTCGACGTCGAAGGTGTAGCGGGCCGTACCGGTGACGATCTGCGGGCCGGCGGGCGCACCGAGGCCGGCGCCGATCGCCGGTCCGGCGCCGGGCTCCTCGACCGTGCGGACACCGTTGATCGCGTCGGCGACGGCCCGGTATCCGGTGCACCGGCACAGATTGCCCTTGAGCGCGCGCGGCAGGTCGGCCAGCTTGGTCTCGTCCAGCGCGGCGGTCGTCATGATCATGCCGGCGGTGCAGAACCCGCACTGGAAGCCCTGGGCGTCCAGGAAGCGCTGCTGCACGGGGTGCAGGCCGTCCGGCGGCGCGAGGCCCTCGATGGTGGTGACCTGCCGGCCCTGGGCCCGGAACGCCGGGTAGACGCAGCTGTGCACCGGGTGGCCGTCGACGTGCACGGTGCACGCCCCGCAGTCGCCGGTGTCGCAGCCCTTCTTGACGCCGAAGCAGCCCTCCTGGCGCAGGTACGTGCGCAGGCACTGCCCGGGCCGCGGCGGCTGCTCGTGGTCGGTGCCGTTGATCCGTACGCTCATCCGGCCAGCTCCGCGCGGATCTCCTCGGCGTACCGGGCGGTCAGGTGGCGGCGCCAGGCGGGCAGGCCGTGCACGTCGTCCACATAGGCGTCGTCCGGAATGGTCTCCCGCACGGCGGCGGCCAGCTCACCGGCGTCCGGGACCTCGGCGAAGCGCAGCTGGAACGGGCGCACCGTCGCGGCGGTGAACGCGGCCGGGATCTGCGGCGAGTTGTCGGCGTCCTCCGGCTTGATCTGGAACTTCGCGGTAATGAAGATCAT
>NZ_JBEZGQ010001578.1:0-1366 GCF_040650095.1 Actinoplanes sp. NPDC048791
CCGGCCAGGACCGCTTCCACGACCGTGGCCGCCGGGGCGCCGTTCGCGTACGAGACGCCGGCGCGTTGCAGCAGCCGCTCCGGGCCTTCCGCGGCAACCAGCCCGTCGGTGAACAGCACCAGCTGCGCCCCGGGCGGCAGGGAGTCCTCGTTCTGCTCGTAGGTCGCCGCGTCGGCGCCGAGCGGCGGCCCGACCGTGCCGGTCAGCAGCCGGGTGTCCTGGCCCGGGGCGCTGCGTACCGGCGCGGGATGACCCGCGCTGCACCAGGAGAGCTCGCCGGTGGCCGGCTTCAGCCGGGCCACGAGCAGACTGGCCGAGAACGGCGCGCCCAGGCGGGACAGCAGCCTCGCGACGCGGGTCAGGACGGATGCGGGGGCCGGGTCCTCGACCGCGTACGCGCGGACCGCGTTGCGGACCTGCCCGCTGGTGACCGCCGCGCCCAGCCCGTGCCCGGCCACGTCACCGATGCTGAGCACCAGGTCACCGCCGGGCAGCGCGACGACGTCGTACCAGTTGCCGCCGGCCTCGCCGGTGGCCGGGCGGTACTGCGCCTGCAGGTCCCAGCCCTCCGGCGCGGGCAGACTCTCCGGCAGCAGGCTTTGTTGCAGGGTGAGGGTGAGCTGCCGTTCGTGCTCGAGCTGCCAGGTGCTCCGGGCCAGCGAGGCCAGCATGGTGGCCATCGAGTCGAGCAGGGCCCGGGCGTCGTCGGCCGGTGGGCTCGCGGCGCCGACCCGTACGGCGATGCTGCCGAGCCGGCTGCCGTCGGCTCCTCGAAGGATCGCGGTCAGGGTGCGGGTGTCGGCGATGGCGTCCCCGGTGCCCGTCGGCGGCGCGGTGAAGCGCAACGGGGCGTGGTGCTCGTCGCCGTCCAGCTCGGTCACCGCCCGTACGCCGCCCAGCAACGCGCGGGCCTGCTCGGTGGCGGCCTGGAACGCCTCCTCCAGCGCCCGGCCGGAAGCGATCACCGCGGCGGTGTCGGCGAGGACCCGCAGCTGCCGGGTGTGGGTGCCGCGCAGCCGGGCGAGCCGCAGGGTGGTGCGGACCCGGGCGACGAGCTCCGCGGCGGTGAACGGCTTCACGACGTAGTCATCCGCGCCGACCTGCAGGCCCTCGACGCCGGCCTCCTGTCCGGCGCGCGCGGACAGCATCACGACCGGCAGCGCCTCGGTGGCCGGCTCCCGGCGCAGCGCCCGGACCAGGCCGAAGCCGTCCAGCCTGGGCATCATCACGTCGGTCAGCAGCAGGTCGGGTGGGTTGCGGGCGATCGTCTCCAGCGCGGCCTGCCCGTCCGCCACGGTGTCGACCTGCCAGCCCTGCGCGCCGAGCAGCCGTACGAGATAGGCCCGCATGTCGCTGTTGTCGTCGG
>NZ_JBEZGQ010001579.1:0-1364 GCF_040650095.1 Actinoplanes sp. NPDC048791
CGCCAGGTCGCCGCCCGCCGCCACGAACCGCACCGCGCGCTCGCCGGCGGGCAGCGACGACGCCGAGTCGGCCGCGCCGAGGTCGTCCGACATCACCAGCCCGGTGTAGCCGAGCCGCTCGCGCAGCAGGCCGGTGACGATCGGCTTGGAATACGCCGCGATGGACGAGCCGTCGATCTTCGGGTACGTCGCGGAGGAGATCATCACCCCGGCCGATCCCGCCTTGATCCCGGCCACGAACGGCTTCAGGTACGGGTCGTCGGCCGTGGTCGTGTTGTCGACGACCCGGACGGCGGTGTCGGTGTTGGCGCGGACCCGGCCCAGCCCCGGGAAGTGCTTGAGGATGGTCAGCACCTCGGCACCCTGCGAGGCCGACACCACCGTGGCGATGTCCGCCGCGACCGCGTCCGGATCGGAGCCGTACTGGCGGTGGAAGCCACCGATGGGTGGGTTGCCCTCCCCCAGCTTGGCCGGGACCGTGTCCGCGACCGGCGCCAGGTTGACCGTCACCCCGATCCCGGCGAGACGCTGGGCAGTGTCACGCACCGTGCCGCGCAGCTTCGCCGGAGGGCCGGCACCGAGCCGCTGGGCCGACGGGATCAGCGGGAAGTCGCGGCCCTTGAGGGTCTGCACGCTGCCGCCCTCCTGGTCGAGCGCGACCAGCAGCGGCGTCCCGGCCCGGCGTTGCAGGGCGGTGATGTCCGCGCGCAGGCCCGCGGCGGACCGGGAGCTGCGCCCGGCCAGGAAGACCCCGCCGAGATCATGCCGGGCGACCACGTCACCGAGCTCGCGCGGGTCGCCCACCGGCGTGCCGATCATGAGCACTTGGCCGGCGCGCTCGGCCGGGGACAGCCCGGCCAGGATCGTGTCGACGCAGCCCTGCGGGCTCGACGAGGCGCTGGGTGTCACCGCAGAAGCACTGGGTATGGCCGAAGGTGGCGGCGGAGCGGAGGACAGCGCGCGCGGCGCCGGAGTGTCGGCGACGGCTCGCCGGATCACCAGACCCGCGATCACGATCAGCAGGACCACTCCGGCACTCAGCCACCGCACTCTGCTCGTCATCGCCGTCCACGCTATCGAACGCCGGGTAGGCGCCCGCGGGCCGTGCGAGGGCTACCGCCGGCGGAGCCGCTTGAAGCCGGCGGCGGCCAGCACGCCCGCGATCACGATCAGGGCCGCGATGATGATCTGGTGTCCCAGCGCCACCCGGTCCAGCGTGTCCTGCGACTGCGCCGCCGGGCGCAGCCAGGTGTCGTCGCTCTGCTGCGGCACTCCCGCGGCGGCCGGGCCGGCGGCCTCCTGGGGCGAGGCCACCACGCCGGGCTCGGCCGAGCGGGACACCTTCGGTTTCGGCGCCGCGGCGG
>NZ_JBEZGQ010001580.1:0-1363 GCF_040650095.1 Actinoplanes sp. NPDC048791
GCGCCGCGGTCACCCGGTCACCGTCACGCTCGTGCAGGTACGCCGCGGCGCGGCTCTACACCGCGGCTGCCGAGGCCGCGGCCAGCCTCGCCGAGCGCGAGCACCTCACCCGGCAGGCCGCCCGCCTCAACGCCCTGCTGCGCGACTGAGGCCTCAGCTCTTTACCGGGATGGGCAGGGAGTGCCGGGGGCCGCCGGATTCCGCGGTGACGACGACCTTGCTGATGTCGATGTGGACCGCGTCGGCGGCGCGGCGGCGCATCTGGTCGAACAGGGCGCGGGTGATGGGCGGTCCGACGTAGGTGCCGCGGACCCAGACGGTCTGCTGGCCCGTGGCGCTGTCCTTGCCGCTGCCACTGGCGGTGCCCCGCATCTTCAGCCCGGCCGGGTCGAGGACCGGCGGCTTCTCGGTCCGGCCGTTGGTGGTGACGGCGGGCCGGGCGGCCGACACGGTGAACCACAGGCCGGTGACCTCGACGACCTTCGCGTCACGCACCCCGTCGATCTCGAGCAGGTTCTTGGCGGCGCGTTCCAGCTGGGCCTTGGTGGTCGACTGGTCGATGGCGATCGCCGGGCCGCCGGCCGGGGCGTCGGCGAAGACCTTCCTGAGGTCCTTGATATGGGAGAAGTCGTGGTCACCCTGGCCCAGGGCGGAGAACACCGCGGTGAGGAACTTCTGCTGGCCGCTGACCGACTCGGCGTCGCGGCCGGGGTCCGGTGTCCAGGTCAGCACCGGGATCCTGGTCTCGTACTGGCGCAGCGACGGATCCAGGGCGACAGCCGAGGCCGCCGGTGGCTGACGGTCCGGCGTTCTGTCGTTGTCGCCGCGCCCGGCCCCGGCGATGACCGCCCCGCCGATCGACAGGCCGAGCACGACCGCGAACAAGCTGCTCGCGGCCACTCGCGCTGTGCGGCGGCCACGGGCCGCACCTTCGACCGTCTCGTACGTGGGCACGAACGCCCGCCGCCGCGCGTCGGCGGCGGCGTCCCGCAGCAGGGCCTCCAGCTCCGGCAGCGGATTGTCCAGTACGGGGTTCTCGTTGTCAGACATGACGGCCCTCCAGACTCGCGATGGTGTCCTGCCCGGCGGGCAGGTGCGGGGTGGTGTCGGTCTCGTCGAGGATCTGGCGCAGGGCTTCGCGGCCGCGGGACAGCCGGGCCTTGACCGTGCCCGGCGGCGCCCCGGTCTCGGCGGCGACCTGATCGACGGAACGGTCACACAGGTGGTGCAGCACGATCGCGCGGCGCTGCTCCTCGGGCAGCCGCTGCAGGGCCGCCACGATCAGCGGCGTCTCCACCCCGGGCGCGGGTACGTCCGCGATCGGTCCGTGCCGCCGCCACGCCGCCAGCCGCGACCGGCCGGA
>NZ_JBEZGQ010001581.1:0-1358 GCF_040650095.1 Actinoplanes sp. NPDC048791
CGACCGACGAGATCATGGCCGAGATCGAGAAGCTGTCCGGCCAGGAGTACGCCGGCTGCTACAACGAGCTGTCCGCCGGGCAGTGAGGCTCAGCGCAGGGCCGGCAGCACCTTCGCGCCGAAGGTCTCCACGAACGGCAGCAGGTCCTGGCCCACGTGGTGCAGGTAAATCCGGTCGAAGCCCAGGGCCGCGTACCCGCGCAGCCACTCGATGTGCCGTTCCAGGTCGGCCGAGATGTTGACGACCTCGCGGACCTGATCCACGGTCACGTTCTTGGAGACCACGTCGAAGTGGTCCACGGTCTCCAGGTCCCAGCAGACCGGCGGCGGGAAGATGTTGCTGCGCCACTGGTCGTGGGCGATCCGCTCGGCCTCGGCCTCGGTCGGCGCCCAGCTCAGGTGCACCTGCAGGCTGATCGGCCCGCGCCCGCCCGCGTCCCGGTACGCCGCGATCATCTCGCGCAGCTTGTCCTCGGGGGCGTTCACGGTGACCAGGCCGTCGGCCCAGCCGGCGCACCACGCCGCCGTCTTGGTGCTGACGGCCGCACCGATCAGCGCCGGGGCCGTCTCGGGCCGGGTCCACAGCTTGGCCCGGTCGACCTTGACCAGGCCGTCGCGGGTGACCTCCTCGCCGGCGAGCATGTCGCGGATGACGCCGACGCACTCCAGCAGCCGGGCCTCCCGGACCTCCTTGCGGGGCCACGGCTCGCCGGTGATGTGCTCGTTGCTGTACTCCCCGCTGCCCAGCGCCGTCCAGAACCGGCCCGGATACATGGCGCCCAGGGTGCCGATGGCCTGGGCGATGATCGCCGGGTGGTAGCGCTGCCCGGGCGCGTTGACCACGCCGAAGGACAGGTTCGTGGCCTGCAGCGCGGCGCCGAGCCAGGACCAGGCGAACGCCGACTGGCCCTGCCGGGCGCTCCACGGCGAGAAGTGGTCGGAACACATCGCGGCGTCGAAACCGGCGCGTTCGGCGGCGACCACGGCGGCGAGGAGCTCGGCGGGCGGGATCTGCTCGTGCGAGGCATGGATGCCGTAGTCCGTCATGCCGCAGGTCGTACCCAGGCCGGCCCGGGGACAACCCCCCGCGCACCCGGACGGCTTAGCCTGAGGCCGTGACTCGATCGGTCTATCTCGACTGCGACACCGGCGTGGACGACGCGCTGGCCCTCGCCCTGCTGCTCGCCCAGCCCGGATCCGTCCTGGCGGGCATCGGCACGGTCAGCGGCAACACGGCCGCCGGCCAGGCCGCCCGCAACACGCTGAATCTGCTCGCCCTGGCCGGCCACGACGACATCCCCGTCGCCGTCGGCGCCCACCACTCGCTCGCCGGGACCTTCGGCAGCGGCGCGGACCGGG
>NZ_JBEZGQ010001582.1:0-1357 GCF_040650095.1 Actinoplanes sp. NPDC048791
GGAGCGGCGGGCGACGGCTGCCGCCACGACCAGGCAGAGGGCGGCGCCGGCCAGCAGGACCGGGCGGGCTCCCAGGTGGACCGCGGCCGCGCCCAGCGGGGTGGCCACGGCGATCGGGCCGAACATCAGCGTGTTCGCCGTCGCCGCGACCCGGCCCAGCAGCTCGGGCGGGGTGTGGGTCTGCACGGCCGTGACCGCCGCGATCAGCGTCCAGGGCAGACCGATGCCGCCCATCACCCCGCCGACCAGCAGCGCCGGCCACCACGGCAGGCAGCGGGCCGCGAGGCCCGCTGCGAACAGCGCCGTCCCGGCCACGCCGACGACCGTCACGCCCCCGCGGGTGATCAGCCGGCCGACGATCAGGCCGCCCACGACGGAACCGGCGCCCTGCGCGCTGAGCAGCAGACCGAGGAAGGTCGCAGGCAGCCCCAGGCCCACCGTCACGACCTCGTACTGGGCGGCGGTGGCGAAACCCGACATGGCGATCGAGACGGCGGCCAGCATGACGGTCACCCGCAGCAGGGGGTGCCCGGTCAGCACGGCGAGACCGGCGCGCAGTCCTGACGGGACCTTGGTGCTGGTCGCCGGGGCGGCGGTCAGGCGCAGCGCGGCGTAGAGGACTGCCACGATCACCGGCAGTGCCGCGCTGAGGACGGCGACGGCCGCGCCGCCGTGCCAGGCGTAGAGGCCCGCGCCGGCCAGCGGGGCGACGAGCTTCATGCCTTCCTGGGCGCTGGACCGCCAGCCGTTGACCTCGCCGAGGGCGCCGGCCGGGAGCGCCACCGGCAGCAGGGCCGATTCGCCCGCGTCGAGCAGGACGTAGCTGATCCCGTACGTGAGGGAGACGGCGTACAGCAGCCAGCTGCCGGCCGGCGTGTGCACCGTCAGCAGGCTCAACAGGGACGCGGCCAGGACGAGATTGGTGGCGATCAGCAACGGGCGGCGGGGCACCCGGTCGAGCAGGCCGCCCAGCCACGGCCCGGCCAGCACCGGCGCATAGACGCACAGGCCGGTCAGGGCCGCCCGGCTGGCCGAGCCGGTCAGGTCCAGCATCCAGATGCCCGCCACCAGGGACATCGCGGTGCTGCCGAAGCCGGACAGCAGCGAGATCGCCACGAAGAGCACGACGTTGCGACGCATGCACCCATCCTCGACAGGTGAGTCCTTCCGACTCAATGCCTGTCGGCGTTGTCAACGATCCGTTGACAATGCTCGGTGCAAGGCCGCCGCGGCGAGCCGGACGTGACCGGGCAGGGGCGCCGAGGCGAGGTCCTCGTCGGCCTGGGCGGCGAGCGCGTAGAGGCCGCCCGGGGGTGCGTCCAGCGCCGTCCGCACGGTGGCCCGGACCAGGGCGGCG
>NZ_JBEZGQ010001583.1:0-1357 GCF_040650095.1 Actinoplanes sp. NPDC048791
GCGTTGAAGGTGGCCAGGCCGCAGCGGGTCGGCGGGTGCGTGCTGAGGAAGCCGTATCTGGTGGCCACAGGGCCTGCCTTCCGGTTCGGGGGATGCGCCGGGACACGCCCGGCAGCGCCGGCGGAAGGCCGGGACCGGGGCGTGGATCGGAAACGATGGTGCCGAGCTGCGCGGCGCACGCCGGCCGGGCGTCGTCGACGCCGCTGGTGCCGGTCGTGGAAGCCCGCTGACGAGCCGTGCTGAAGCCACCCGGGGGTGGAGGTCGTCGTCGAGGGCGGGCGCTGCCAGCCTACGCGCCGCCGGCCGGGCGCCGGTTGACGGCTTCGTCACGTACCGCCGGCGACGGGCAGCAGGAGCAGATCCCGGGCGCCCGGTTCCCAGACCAGGCGTTTGCTGAATCGGACCGTCAGGCCGTGCGGCTCGACCGCGGTCAGGTGCAGCGAGTCCGTGCACGCCCGGATGAGCATGATGCCGCGACCGCGGGTGGCGGCCGGCGCGACGGGCTGGAGGAGCATGTGCCCGTCGGCGATGCCGATCCCGCAGTCGGCGACCTCGACGACGCACAGCTCGGGGTCCGCCGTGACGGTGACGCAGTAGTCGGCGCCCAGGCGGGCGTGCTCGATCGCGTTGGCACAGGCCTCGCTCAGCGCGAGGGTGAGGTCGGCCCGGCAGTCCGCGGCGACGCCCAGCGCCTGCAACGCGCTGTCGAGCGCCCGCCGGGCTGTCGCCACCGTGGCCGGTACCCTGGGCAAACGCCAGGTCAGACGCATGAACATGATGGCCGCGGCACGAATGGACCCCCATACGGCGGAGAAGGTGCGGCAACCGCCGGGGTCCGGGGCGGGGACGACGACAGTCGTCAGTGTCAATCTACGTCTTCCCGAACGCCGGGGCGAGACCGATACCACGGAACCACCCTCCCGGCGTACGGTGAGCCCCACGCCGCCCGTCCGCGGTGGCGGCCCCGGTCCGACCCTTGGTGGCGCGTCATGTCCGCAGCACCGAACCTGTCCACCGTATTCGTCGAGCTGGCGGACACGCTGCACGAGACGTTCGAAGTCAGCGACTTCCTGCAGGTGCTCGTCGACCGCTGCGTCACGCTGCTGCCGGTCACCGCCGCCGGCCTGCTGCTGGCCGATCACCGGGGCGAGCCGCAGGTCGTCGCCGCGACCTCGCTCGGGGCCCAGCTCATCCTGGCCGCGCAGGTGCGCTTCGGTCGCGGGCCCGGCTTCGACTGCCACCGGGTGGGCACGCCGGTGTCGGCCCCCGATAAGCCCCGCGCCGACCCCGACCCCAGGCCCCGGGTAGCCCACCACGCCCCCCGGGCCGGGATCTCCGCCGAGCACGTCTTCCCGAT
>NZ_JBEZGQ010001584.1:0-1357 GCF_040650095.1 Actinoplanes sp. NPDC048791
TCGAGCTCGGCCAGCTCTCGCGCGGCCGGGGCGAGCAGCGCGGCGAGGATCGCTTCCTTGCTGTCGAAGTGGTAGAGCAGCGTCGCCTTGGAACAGCCCACTTCCGCGGCGATGTCCTGCAGGGACGTGCCCTTGAAGCCGGCGCGGTAGAACAGCTCCGCGGCGACGGTGAGGATCTCGTCGCGTGTCCGGGTACGGGCCATGCCGACCAGCATGCCTGACCGATCGGTCAGAAGCTGGCCGATCGGTCAGGAAGTGATCGAGATTACGCTGCGCTACACCGAGGCGAGATAGCGCTCGGCGGCTTCGGGCGTCATGAACCAGCGGTCCAGGTCGGTCGGGTCCGAGAAGGCGTCGGCGAACCGGGACGCCACGGTGGGGTTGCCCGCTGCCGCGCCGAGTATGCGTTGCACGTGCGGCGGCAACGGCTGGAGCATCGCGTTGGTCCAGTCGGTGACCGCGCGGGCGGTCGAGGACCAGAACGCCTCGGCCGTGTCGCGCATCCACTGCTCGTCGAACGGCCGGTCACCCCGCTCGCGGATCGCGGTCAGGTAGGCGGTGGCGCACTTGGCCGCGGTGTTGGCGCCCTGGCCGGTGATCGGGTCATTGGCCAGCACCACATCGGCCATGCCGAGCACCGCCGTCCCGCCGTCGAGTCGGGCGACCGGCTCGCGCACGACCGGTGCGTACCGGCCGTGCAGGGTGGCCCGGGCGTCGGTGAGCTCGACGTGGCGGGCGCGCTCGGCGACCCAGGGCACGTACCGGCCGGCCAGGTCGAGGGTCAGGGCCAGATGCTCGGCGGGGTCCATCGGGGCGGAACCCGTCCACCGGTCGACCGGGCCACCGGGCACGGCCTCCCAGAACAGGATGTCGCAGGGGCCGGTCAGGGTCAGCGCGGGGATGACGAACAGCTCGCCCAGCCCGGGCACGGCGTGGAAGCCGATGTGCGGTGCCGGGAAGTCCGGGTCGGGCTCGAGGCCGTGCACGTACGCGACGGCGAGCCCCCGTTGTGGCGCGTCGTGGACCGAGCGCCGCGGGTCGCGGTCGAAGATGGACACCAGGTCGCCCCGGCCGGCCGCGATGACGGTCAGGTCGTGACGCGCGGCGAGCGCTGCCAGCTCCCCCGCCTCGACCGAGCGGTATTCCACCGTCACACCGCGCTGCTCGGCCAGCTCCAGCCAGGCCGCCATCTTGAGGCGCTGGTCGACGCTGCGGCCGGGGTGGCTGAGCCGGGCGTTGAAAGCAAGGGCCTGCTCGCCGGGCGGGGCGGACAGGGTGATCCGGAAGCCCTCGAAGGCCGGCGCCTGCTCGCCCCAGAGGTCGAGGCCGAGGGCCCGCTCGGTCTCCAGCGCGTCGT
>NZ_JBEZGQ010001585.1:0-1356 GCF_040650095.1 Actinoplanes sp. NPDC048791
TCCTCGGCGGCCGGCAGAACCTGGTCATGTTCGGCCGGCTCTTCGGCCTCACCACGGCCCGCGCCCGGGCCCGCGCCGACGAACTGCTCGACACGTTCGGGCTCACCGACGCCGCGGACCGGGCGGTCTCGACCTACAGCGGCGGAATGCGCCGCCGGCTCGACCTGGCCGCCGGCTTCATCCTCACCCCGGCGGTGCTGTTCCTCGACGAGCCCACCACCGGCCTGGATCCCCGGGCCCGCAACGAGGTCTGGGAGAGCGTCCGGGAGATCGCCGCGCGGGGCACCACGGTCCTGCTCACCACGCAGTACCTCGACGAGGCCGACCAGCTGGCGGCCCGGATCTCCGTGATGAACCACGGCAAGGTGGTCGCCACCGGCACACCGGACGAGCTCAAGCGTCAGGTCGGCGGCGACCGGGTGACCGTCACCGTGCCGCGGTCGGAGTCGCTGGAGCTGGTGGCGCAGCGGCTGGCAGCCGCCTTGGGCGAGGCCGCCGTCACCGACCCGGAGACGCACCGGGTCACCTTCGAGGTCGGCGCCGGGGTGGTCGCGCTGGCCGACATCGTCCGGGCCCTGGATCAGCTGGGCATCGCCCCGGAGGACCTGGTGCTGCGCCGGCCCACCCTCGACGAGGTCTTCCTCACCCTGACCGACAAGGAGGTGGCGCGATGACGACACTGCGAGCCGGCTGGGTCATCACCCAGCGGGACCTGGCCCACTGGGCACGCCAGCCGTGGACGCCGCTCTTCGGCCTGCTCTTCTCGATCATGCTGCTGCTGGTCTTCGGCTTCCTGTTCGGCGGCGCGATCACGGTCCCCGGCGGCGGCGACTACATCAGCTTCCTGCTGCCCGGCATGCTCGCGCTGAGCATGATGTTCGGGGTCGAGAGCACGGCCACGGCGATGGCCGACGACGCCCGCAAGGGCATCACCGACCGGTTCCGCTCGATGCCGATCGGCAGCGCGTCGGTGGCCCTGGGCCGGGTCGGCGCCGACCTGGCCAACTCGGCGGTCGAGCTGCTCGTGCTGATCCTCGGCGGCCTGCTCATCGGCTGGCGGATCTCCGACGGCCCGGCGTCCGCGGTGGCCGCCGTGCTGCTCCTGCTCCTGCTGCGGTTCGCCGTGCTGTGGATCGGCATCTTCGTGGGCCTGAGCTTCCGCGGCGAGGGCGCCACGATGGCCGTACAGGTGCTGGTCTGGCCGATCGGCTTCCTGTCCACCGCGATCGTGTCCGCCGAGACGATGCCGGGCTGGCTGGGCGCGAGGTGGTGTCCACCCTCGCCGATCCCGACGCCGGCGGCGACCGCCTCGACGCCGCCCTGGTCAAGACGCTCACCGCAGCCGAGCTGCACGAC
>NZ_JBEZGQ010001586.1:0-1356 GCF_040650095.1 Actinoplanes sp. NPDC048791
GCCGGAGCGGGTCCCGTAGTGCTGACAGTCAATCAAGCCGTGGTGCTGCGACGACCGTGCGCTCGTCGTACAGGTTGGTGGCCCGGCCCGGCACACCCGGCAGATCCTGCTGAACCTGCTGTCGAACGCCGCTCGCTACTCCCCCGGTGAAATCAGATTGATCGCTGCCGTCCGGCGGCGCCGGCTGCGGCTGACCGTGGCTGACCAGGGCGGACTGACCGAGGATCTGCTGCACGCGCTGCACCGGCGCACGCCCCCGGCGGGCACGAAAGGCCTGGGACTGTGGGTCGTCCGCCACCTGGTCGACGCCCAGGGCGGGACGCTGCGGGCCCGCGGCCTGTCCCCGCGCGGGGTGGCCCTGGAGGTCACCCTGCCGCGCCGCCGACGTTGACCCGTTCGGGCCACCCGCTGGCCTGGAGAGGACGCCCGGACGGGCATGGTGAAGGCGTGTTCAACCACGTCAAGCAACTGCGGTTCGAGGCCCGGCCGGACGGCCCGGACGCCGCCTTCGCGCGGCGCCTGCAGGACGCCCTCGGGGGCCGGTGGGGGGCGCTCACCGTCGCGAACCAGTACCTGCTCCAGGGCTGGACCTGCCGGCTGCCGGGCAAGTACCGCGACCTGCTGCTCGACATGGGCACCGAGGAACTGGCCCACGTGGAGATGCTGAGCACCATGATCACCCGGCTGCTGCAGGACGCGCCGCTGACCGCGGACGAGAACGAGGACAACCCGGCCCAGTGCGCCGAGATCTACTCCGCCCACCTCGTGCAGGCCGGGTCCGGTCCGCTGCTGGCCGACAGCAACGGGGTGCCGTGGAGTGGCTCCTACGTGACCGCCAGCGGCAGCCTGCTCGCCGACTTCCACCTCAACGTCAGCGCCGAGGCGCAGAGCCGGCTGCGGCTGGCCCGGCTGTTCCACATGACCGGCGACCCCGGGGTCAAGCAGATGCTGCGGTACCTGCTGGCCCGCGACACCATGCACCAGAACGTGTGGCTGGCCGCCATCGAGGAACTGCGCGAGGACGGTATCGAGCACATGCCGGTGCCGGAGGCGTTCCCCGACGCCGTGCCCGACGACGCGTACGCCCGGACCTACCTGAGCTTCTCCGACGGCGAGGACGCCGCGGCCGGCCGGTGGGCAAACGGGCTGACGTACGAGTCCACCCCGTCCTCCGAGGGCCGGCCACCGGTGCTGCCCCCGGCCGATCCCCGCCTGTACTGCTCGTGAGAGGAGTTCCCGTCGTGCGCAACGCCCCCTTCTTCCGCACGTTCGTCGCGCTGGCGTACCTGCTGGCCCTGGTGCTGCACGGCCGCTGGGACGCGCGCACCGCGGGGCTGGCCGTGGCCGTCCTGGCGG
>NZ_JBEZGQ010001587.1:0-1355 GCF_040650095.1 Actinoplanes sp. NPDC048791
CGCGCCGCGCCGGACGTCGCGATCAGGACGCGGCGCAGGCGGGGGTGCCGGTGGGCGGGGTGCCGGTGCCCTGGAAGCCGAACTCGGTGCTGGATCCGGCGGCGATCCGGCCGTTGTAGGAGACGTTGGCGAAGCGGACCGCGCCGGTGCTGCCGGTGGCCTGGGCGTTCCAGGCGTTGGTGACCGCGGAGCCCGACGGCAGGGTGAGCGTGGCCGCCCAGCCGGTGACCGCGGTGGAGCCCGCGCTGACCTTGACCGTGGCGGTGAAGCCGCCGGTCCACGCGTTCACGGTGTAGGCGGCCGTGCAGCCCGTCCCGGACGGCGGCGGCGTGGTGCCGGTCGGCGGCGTGGGCGAGACGGTCGGCGAAGCGGAGGGCGAGGTCGGCGGGGGCGTGGTCGGGTTGGTGGTTCCGCCGGCGTTGAGCGCCTCCAGGGTCGAGTTGTACGCCGCCTTCTTGTTGCCGCTGCCGTCGAAGAGCAGCGGGGTGCCGCTGGCCCGCCACGAGTCGCTGTCCCGGATGCCCCAGACGGTGATGCCGTTGCACCGGGGCACGGCCAGGCAGTCGCGGACGACGTTGGCGTACGTGGTCGCCTGGGTCTGCCCCGAGCCCTCGATGTCCAGCTCGGTGACCTGCACGTCCACGCCCAGCGCGGCGAAGCTCTCCATCGTGGTGCGGTAGTTGCTCGCGTACGGCGACCCGCTGTTGAAGTGGGACTGGAGGCCGACGCAGTCGATCGGGACGCCGCGGGCCTTGAAATCGCGGACCATGTTGTACACGCCCTGGGTCTTGGCCCAGGTCCAGTTGTCGATGTTGTAGTCGTTGTAGCAGAGCTTGGCGTCCGGGTCGGCGGCGCGCGCGGTCCGGAAGGCGACCTCGATCCAGTCGTTGCCGGTGCGCTGGAGGTTGGAGTCGCGCCGGCCGCCGCCGCTGTCCGCGAACGCCTCGTTCACCACGTCCCAGGTGAAGACCTTGCCGCGGTAGTACGTGGCGACCCGGGTGATGTGGTTGATCATGGCCGACCGCAGCGCGCTGCCCTCCATGCTCTGCATCCAGCCGGGTTGCTGCGAGTACCAGGCCAGGGTGTGCCCGCGGACCTTCATGCCCTGGGCGAGGGCGTGGTTGACGATCCGGTCCGCGTTGGTGAAGGAGAACTGGTTCTGCTGCGGCTCGGTCGCGTCGATCTTCATCTCGTTCTCGGGCGTGACCGCGTTGAACTCACGGTTCAGGATCCCGACGTAGGTGCTGTCGCTGAGCTTGTTGGCCGCGACGGCGGTGCCGAAGTAGCGGCCGGTGGCCGCGGCCGAGGCGCCGAGGGTGGTGGCGGCGTCGGCCGAGGGGGCGACGGCCAGCGCC
>NZ_JBEZGQ010001588.1:0-1354 GCF_040650095.1 Actinoplanes sp. NPDC048791
GGCGGTGCCGATGGTGAGGAACGGGATCGGGCAGTCGGCGCAGGTGCAGTTGGTGAGGCTGTCGCACCGCGCGTCGACGACCTCGGTCAGCGAGGCGCGGATGGTGACCAGGTCGGCGATCTTCTGATCGATCTCGGCGATCTTGGCGATGGCCCGCTCCCGCAGGTCCGGGCTCGGGTGCCGGCGCCGGCCCGCGTCGAGCAGGTCGGCGACCTCGTCGAGGGTGAACCCGAGCCGCTGCGCCGCCTTGATCACGTTCAGCAGGGCGACGGTGTCGGGTGGGTAGAGGCGGTGCCCGCCGTTCGAGCGGTGCGGTTCGGCCAGCAGCCCCCGGCGTTCGTAGTACCGCAACGTCTGGATGTTCACGCCGGCCTGTTCGGCGACCTCACCGGTGCGCAGCCCGGCGTGTTCGGCCGCGCTCACCGGACAACCTCCGCAGCGCTCCGGTCACTCTCGAAGGGCAGTCCCGCCGCGGCCCAGTCGGTCTTGCCGCCGTCGTAGACCCGAACGTCGCGGTAGCCCAGCCGGGCGAACGCGGCGGCGGCGACCTTGGACCGGCCGCACGACGGACCAGCACAGTAGGTGACCACCGTACGAGCCGGGTCCGGAGCCAGCTGGGCGGCCCGTTCGGCGGTGAGGTCACCGGGCAGATTCACCGCGCCCGGCAGATGCTCGGCGGTGTAATGCGGCGCGGGTAGCGCCTCGACGAGGGTGACTGCGCCGGCGTCGAGCAGGACGCGCAGATCGTCACGACTGATGCGCTGCACCGGTGACCTCCGTGTCGGGCAGGCCGACGACCGCGGCCAGCATGCCTGCGGCTTCGCCGGGCATGCGGACCTCCAGCCGCAGGCCGGTGCCGTCGACAACAAGGGTGTAACTGCCGAACGAGCAGCACCGGTACTCCGCGGCGGCGAGCCGGGCCAGGGTGCCGGCGAGGTCGACGTCGAACGGGAACCGCAACGCCACACCGTCGGGTGTGTCCGGGAGCCGGTCGCGGCCTTCGACGCGGGCCAGGGCTTGCTGCCACACGCCGATCCGCTGGTGCGCGTCGCCGCCATCGGCAACCAGGTCACAGGCCAGCGCCGCCGCGCCGGAGGTGGCCTCGTGCGGGAAGTGGTACGTCGAGCCCGCTGCTGCAAGGGCGGTTGTGCAGGCGCAGTCGTCCCCGCATGGCCCGGCATGTGCCGCGGTCGTCAGGGCGCCCGACACAGCCTGCAACCGCGCCGCGTCCTCGGCCAGCGACGCGCTCCCGTCGAGCTCCGTCGCCCAGCCGGCGGTGCCCGGACCCGCTTCGACGGCCCGCCGGTTCCGTTCGGCGATAGCGGCCTGCACCTGATCAAGCCGGGCGGTGACC
>NZ_JBEZGQ010001589.1:0-1354 GCF_040650095.1 Actinoplanes sp. NPDC048791
GGCCGGTTCGCCGAGCCGCCGTCGCCGATCCAGCTGGTCACGCTGCCGGTGACTCGCAGCCGGGGCCGGTATTCGCGGACGACTGCGCCGGACCGGCCGGCTCCGAGCCATTCGGCGGCCCCGGCCGGCCCCGGCGAGGCGGCCGAGCTTCCCCTGCCGGGGCCGGGCCAGGCGGCTGCGTTTCCCGTGCCGGGTGAGGGGGTTTCGCTTCCCCTGCCGGCCGAGCTTCCGCTTTTCGGGCCTGGCGAGCGGCCGTTGTGACCGGCGGCGGGGCGGCGTACCGTCCGAGGTGGAGCCCGTCACCCGGAGGTGGTCGGCATGCGCTCTGCCGTACTCGGTCTGGTGACCCTGCTGTTGCCCGTTCCCGGCCCTCGTTTCGCTCATCCGCGCGGCAGGCTGGCGGTCTGCGGTGAGGAGGTCTGTCAGTGGCGCAACTTCGTGCACGACCTCACGCCCACCACGACCTGCCGGCGCCATCCCGGCCGCACCGACTACGTGCCGGACGGGACCAAGCTGCGGGTGCGCTGCTTCCATGAGGGCTGCCTGCAGACCTCGGTGCCGGTGACGTACTGGCACGACATGCACACCGCGCAGAACTTCTGCTGCCCGACCCACCTCGTCCGGGTCTGAGCGCGCGCTCAGCGTGCCCGGGCGGTGCGGCCCTTGAGGTGGCGGCCCATCGCGCGGGCGATCTCCCGGTTGGCGTCGCGTTCGGCGAGGGCCTGGCGCTTGTCGTACTCGCGCTTGCCGCGGGCCAGGGCCAGCTCGACCTTGGCCCAGCCCTCGTTGAAGTACAGCGACAGCGGCACCAGCGTGTTGCCCGGCTCGCGCAGCTTGTCGAGGATCCGGTCGATCTCGATGCGGTGCAGCAGCAGCTTGCGCGTACGGCGCGGCGCATGGTTCGTCCACGACCCGAAGCCGTACTCGGCGATGTGCAGGTTGTAGAGCATGAGCTCGCCCTCGTGTTCCTGGGCGAACGCGTCGACGATCGACGCGTATCCGGCGCGCAGCGATTTCACCTCGGTGCCGGCCAGCACCAGGCCCGCCTCGTACGTCTTGAGGACCGCGTAGTCGTGTCGCGCCTTCTTGTTCGTCGCGATGACCTTGCGTCCGGTCTCCCTGGCCGTGGCCGCCCCCTCGCTGTCGCCGGACCGCTGCTCCGGCCCTCATCCTCGCAAACGTCCCGGCCCGCCACCGCCCCGGCCGGGCAGCTCAGCTCAGCCGGTCGCCGTCGACCAGCTCGATGCCGCGCGGCAGCACCAGCCCGGCGGCGGCCAGGTCCCGCAGCAGCCGGCTGAGCGTGGCCGGCCGCAGGCCGGTGTGCCCCGGGGCATCCGGCGCCGGGACGTCCAGC
>NZ_JBEZGQ010001590.1:0-1347 GCF_040650095.1 Actinoplanes sp. NPDC048791
CCGGCCGCCGGCCCGTCAGTCCTCGCCGTGATAACCGCGCAGCTCGCGGCGGCTCTCATGACGGCTCCGGCGACGGTCCTCACGGCGGAAGTAGTAGTCCGTGCACGAGCGGCAGCCGTTGTGCATGGTGTCGGCGAAGCGGGCGGTCACCACCCAGTAGCAGCCTCGCGCGGGGCGGATCACCGGCGCCGCCGTGGCGTCGATCCGGTCCGGCAGCGTGCACGTCCCGAAGCGGTGATCATGCTGCGGCCGGCAGGTCACCATCGGCCGCTCGGCCAGCTTCACCCACCACGGCCTGGTCTTGTCGGTCCTGCTCATACGGTCGCCTTTCGGCTCCGTGACGCCCCGGGATGGGGCTGTCATGAGCACCGGTGCACCGTGATCACCTCCGACGTGGCCTGCGACGTCACCCCACGATACGACAGCCGGACGACCCCGATCGGGTACGGCCCGGCCTGTCGCACCGTCCCGCCTTGTCCACCGCCACCGGCTCCGCTGCACTCGGCACCATGAACCTTCTGCGATCAGCGACGAGCGGGGCCGTGGCCGTGCTCGTCCTCGCCCTGGCCGGTCCCGCGACGGCGGCCCCACCGATGGGCACCCTGGAACTGCGCTACGCCGGCGACCTGGTGACCGCCACCCAGGTCGCCGACAGCAGCGGCAACGGCCTGCACGGCAGCATCCTCACCGGCGGCGGTGCCGTGACCTCGGTGGCCGGACCCGGCGGCGACCCGTTCCTGCGTTTCCCCGGCGGCAGCTGCACCCTCGCGCCGTGTCCACAAGCGATCATCCAGCCGGCCGGCAGCATCACCCTGGTCCCGGACGACGGCGGCGAGGGACGGTTCGTGTTCGGCGCCGACATCCGCCTCACCGAGCCGCCGTCCCCGGCCGCCGGCATGAACGTCTTCCAGTTCGGCGCGGCCGGGGCGGGCCTCAGCCAGTGGAAGATGCAGGTCGACTACGGCCGGCCCTCGTGCCGGTGGTCGGACGGCACCCGGTTCGTCCTGCTGCCGGCCGGGCCCGAGAACTTCCAGCTGGCGCTCGGCCGGTGGTACCGGGTCACCTGCGTACGGCTGTCCCCGGTGCTGTTCCAGATCCGCGTCCACGACCGGGAGACCGGCCGTCAGGTGCTGCCGCCCGCGCAGCAGACCGGTCCGCTGGACGACATCCTGCCCAGCGGCGCCGTGGTCATCGGCGGCAAGCGCATCCGGGCCGCCCAGAGCGACGTCGACACCGACCAGTTCCACGGCGACCTCGACACCCTCGAGTTCGGCCGCCGGCAGCTGCCCTCCGACACCTGAGCGTCCCGGCGCCCGCCCCGCGGCACGGCAGCCGGCGCCCCCCCCC
>NZ_JBEZGQ010001591.1:0-1344 GCF_040650095.1 Actinoplanes sp. NPDC048791
CGCGGCGGCCGACAGCGCGCCAAGCGCCTCGTTAGCGGGTCCGGCGGTGCGGCAGGTGCCGCCTTGGCGGGTCCGGCGGCGGCCGATAGTGCGGCAGGTGCCACGTTGGCGGGTCCGGCGGCGGCCGATAGTGCGGCAAGTGCCGCGTTGGCTGCTCCCGGGGCGGCCGAAAGCGCGACTAGCGATGCGTGGGCGGCTCCCGCCGTGGCCGCGAGCGCGCCAAGCGCAGCACGGCCATCCGTGGACGTGGTGATCCACCCGGCAGCAAATGCCGAGTGGCTGGCTGCTTATCAGGCGCTCAACGGGCCCGAGGACACCTCACCAGTCGCTGAGCGAGTCCTCGCGCGGGTCCCGTCGCCGGCCGCCTTTGTGCTCATCCGGCTGGACGGCCGGGATGCCGCGATCGGGATGTTCGTGGCCGACGGCGACCGGGCCGGAGTGTTCTGCATGGCGACCCGCCAGGAGTACCGGCGTCGCGGCCTCGCGCTGACCGTCCTCGGCGCCGGAGCCCGCTGGGCGGCCGCCCAGGACTGCCACTCGCTGTATCTCCAAGTCGAAGAGGGCACCGTCGCCGCCCGTGAACTGTACTCCCGGGTAGGTTTCGCCCATTCCCACCGCTACCACTACCGGGTCCGCTGACGGCCGGGAGCGCTGACATTGCGCTGCGTCAACCCCTGGTCTCTGACAGTGGTAAATATAACTCTGCGTGACTGATCATGAGGGGTCTGGTAAGACTTCTTTCTACAGTCGACTCGTCCGATTAGTCAGTTCGCAGTGTGATCGTTGTCTTGTCGCGTGTCGTAGCGCACACTTTCGTCCGCGCGTCCGCCCCCTCCCCTGGCGCGAAGGAACCCACATGACGCAACCCCGCCAGCTCCCACCAGCACCGGTACCGCACGTCCGGAAGCGCAGCCCGATCCCTTGGGTGATCTTCGCCGTCCTCGTCGTCGTGGCCGGCATCGTGCTGGTGCCCAAGCTCCTCGACGACGGGAACGCCGACAACGGACCGCAGCCCGTAGCGGCCGCGGAGCAGGATCCGCTCCTCGTCGCGGTGCAGAAGTGCGACCCCGCCAAGAACGGTATGAAGCTCTCTGACAGCAACCGCAAGCTGACCGTCAAAGGCGTCGGGGACAAGTCCCCGGACGGCCTCTCCGCAAGCGCCATGACCTGCGTTTTCGACACTTTGCAGGTGCCCGGCGCGCTGGCCGACCGGATGTACGGCACGGTCGAGGCCGACGGCCGGTTGCAGGGCGACTGGCCCGGCTACTCGGTCTCCTGGACCAACGACCAGAACGAAGGCCTGAAGCTGATCGTCACCCGCACCTGACCACCAGACGAAAGGGG
>NZ_JBEZGQ010001592.1:0-1342 GCF_040650095.1 Actinoplanes sp. NPDC048791
CCCGGAGCGGGTCGGCTGCCTCGTGCTGGTCACGCCGCCGGAGACCTGGCTGCTCGACGTGGCATCCGACGTCGCCGAGGTGAGCGAACGCCGCCGCGGCGATCCCGGGTTCGAGGCGGCCCTGGCGGCATCCCGGCAGGGGCTCACCCGGCGCGACGACGAGGGGTTCAACGATTTCATGACCCGCGTGGCGCCGCTCGGCTACGCCACCTGGGGCCCGGCCGAGCAGGCGCACGCCGTCCTCGGGCGATTCAGCTACGCCGCGAACCGGGCCTGGCCCAGCGTGGACCCGCCGGCCGACCTCGCCCACCGGCTGGCCGCCGTCACCGCGCCCGTGCTGGTCGTCGCCGGCGCCGAGGACGCCATCACGGGTTGCGCGCCGGCCGTCGCGCTGACGAAGCTGTTCTCGGACGGCACCGCGGTGGTGCTCGACCGGTGCGGGCACTACCCGTGGGTCGAACGGCCACAGGCGTTCCGGCGGGCCGTCGACGAGTTCCTGGACGCGCGGGTGAAGGAGTGACATGGCGGGCTACCCCGGACTGATCACGCCGGTCGGGCACCGCGAGCCGGTGCCGCGCCGGATCCGCGGCATGCTCGGCGACCGGGTGGTGCTGGACACCACCCGCGCGGTGTACGTGTGGGAGTGGCCGCCGTACCCGCAGTACTACGTACCGGCCGCGGACCTGGCGCCGGAGGTGCTGATCGACGAGGAGCAGGCCACGGAGGGCAGCGCCCGGCGGGTGGGCCTGCGTTCCGGCGAGGTGACCCGGTCGGCCGCCGGGCACCTGCACACCGGAGGCGAGCTGGCCGGGCTGGTCCGGCTGGAGTGGGACGCCCTGGACGCCTGGTTCGAGGAGGACGAGCAGGTGTTCGTCCATCCCCGCAACCCGTACGCGCGGGTGGACGCGCTGCGCTCGGCCCGGCACGTGCGCGTCGAGCTCGACGGGGTACGGCTGGCCGAGTCCGCGACGCCGGTGATCGTCTTCGAGACCGGGCTGCCGCCGCGCTACTACCTGCCGCGTACCGCCGTCGACTTCACCGCACTGGTGCCCAGCGAGACGGTCACCGCCTGCCCGTACAAGGGACGCACGACGGCGTACTGGTCGGTGCGGGCCGGTGGCACGCTGCACGCCGACCTGGCCTGGTCCTACGACTTCCCGACCCGGGAGCTGTTGCCGATCGCCGGGCTGGTCAGCTTCTACAACGAGAAGGTCGACATCTTCCTCGACGGCGAGCTGCTGGACCGGCCGCGGACCCCGTTCTCCCCGGAGGACGAATGATCCGGCGGATCAAGGCGTGCCTCAACGGCGGCCGGGCCCGCGGCTTGCACCCGGCCGTCCCG
>NZ_JBEZGQ010001593.1:0-1336 GCF_040650095.1 Actinoplanes sp. NPDC048791
ACGCGAACCCGGCCTGAGACAGCACCGGTCGCCGCGCTGCGGGCTGGCTCCGCGGTCAGCCTCGAGGTCGCCGACGCCCCCGGCTACCGGGTCCGCCACCGCGACTTCCGGGGCCGGACCGACCGCATCGGAACGGGCAGCTCCGCGCTGGAGCGGGCCGACGCCCGGTTCGTCGTCCGGCCCGGCCTGGCCGACGGTTCCTGCGTGTCGTTCGAGTCGAGCAACTACCCCGGCTCGTTCCTGCGGCACCGCGACTTCCGGATCCGGCTGGACCGGGCGGACCGCACCCGGCTGTTCGCCCGGGACGCCACGTTCTGCCCCGTGACCAGCAGCCGCGCCGGCGTCGTCGCACTGCGTTCGCACAACTACCCGGACAGGTTCCTCACCGAGGACGGTTCGCTGCTCGGCCTGACGCCCGCGACGACCGGCACGGCGACCCGGTTCGTCGTCCGCCCCCCGCTCTGATCACCCGTTCGCGCGGCACGGCGAACGGGAGAGGAATGAGGCAATGCCCCCACCCACCGACGGCGAACCGTCGAGCAGTCTGCAGGCCATCGCGATGTGGGCGGAGAAGGTCCACGGCGCCCGGGACATCCGGGAGCTGTGGGTGCCGCTCGACACCGACCTGCGCACGACCATCGCCCAGAGTTTTCTGCTCGGCATGAACCAGCCGCCCGACGACGACCGGGCCGCGGCCCTGGCGGCCCGCGACTCCGCCGACCCCTGGTTCGCCGACATGCTCCAGGTGTGCGCCCGCCACTGGCGGCGGTTCTACGCGTTCCTCGCCGCCGGCGTGCCCACGGCCAGCCGCTCGCAGCCCGTCGGCGCCGACATGGAGCTGACCGTGGTGCCCACGCTGGCCCACTCCGGCGCGCCCGACCGCGGACCGTCGGCCACGAGCCAGGCGTTCATCACCCGGCTGAGCCCCGACCGCGGCTGGCTCATCGCGGCATTGAGTCACAAGCTGCCCGTGCCGGGCTGGCCGCCGACCGAGTGGACCGTCCCGCACCTGCGCAAGCGCCGGCCCTAGCGGGGGTCGGCCGGATCGCTCAGGTACGCCCGCCGGCGGCCGAAGGTGTCAGCCATGAGCGCGATGCTTTCCGCGGTGCACGGGCCGGACACCGGCGCGCCGTCGCGGGGCCCGGCCGGGATGGGCCGGGAGTCCCTGGCCGCGCTGCTGCTCGACCTGGAACTGCGCACGGCCGACGACTTCCGGTCGGTGGCCGGGCCGGCCCGTCGCGCCGAGCGCACCGCCCGCCGACGCCCAGCTAGTCGACCCGTTCCCGGGGCACTCGTTCAACTTTACTCGCGCTATTTCTCGGCGTCAAATCCGGGT
>NZ_JBEZGQ010001594.1:0-1334 GCF_040650095.1 Actinoplanes sp. NPDC048791
GCGTGTCGAAACCGGCCGCCTCCGCGCGGCGGGCGAGGTCGAGCCAGTCGGCGGCGTCGGTGGGCTGAGCCTGGAGCGCGAAGTCGGCCATGGCGCGATTCTGGTCCCGTCCGGGCCCGGGTGCCCGCCCGTGGCCGCCGGTTTCGCTGTCGGCGTACCCGCCGGATGGCGGGGACTTTCCGCCAGTTGGCGCTCGTCCCCAAGGGTCGCGACCACCCAAGCTGAGGACAGCGATCACACGCTTGTGATCTCCTCGAAATCAGGAGGCCCGCCCATGACGCTGTCCGTGGAGATGACGCCACCACCGTTCGACCCGGAGCTCGGCGCGGCCCTGCCCGCCATCACCGAGATGATCCCCGCCGCGCTGACCGCGGACCTGATCCCCGCCCTGCGGGCCGGCGGCCCCCTGGGCGCCCCGACCGACGACGACCTGCGCCGCGACGGCAAATTCACCCTCGAGGAGCGCACGGTCCCCGGCCTCGACGGCGACCCGGACATCTCGCTGCTCATCCTGCGGCCGACCGCCGCCACCGGCACCCTGGGCTGCGTCTACTTCACCCACGGCGGCGGCATGATCATCGGCGACAACCGCACCGGTGTGCTGGAGGCGCTGGACTGGGCCGAGGAGTTCGGCCTGGTCGTGGTGTCGGTGGAATACCGGCTGGCCCCCGAGACGCCGCACCCGGGCCCGATCAACGACTGCTACGCCGGGCTGACCTGGACCGCCGAGCACGCCGGCGAGCTGGGCTACGAGCCCGGCCGGCTGATCGTGGCGGGCGGCAGCGCGGGCGGCGGACTGGCCGCGGCGCTGGCCCTGATGGCCCGGGACAAGGGCGGACCGGCGCTGGCCGGCCAGATGCTGATCTACCCGATGCTGGACGACCGCAACGACACGTACTCGTCGCGGCAGATGGCCGGCCGCGGCATCTGGGACAGCACCGCCAACGACACCGGCTGGACGGCTCTGCTCGGCGCCGCGCGGGGCGGGCCGGATGTGTCCCCGTACGCGGCGCCGGCCCGGGAGACGGACCTGTCGAACCTGCCGCCGGCCTTCATCGACGTGGGCTCGGCCGAGACCTTCCGCGACGAGGACGTGGCCTACGCCAACCGCATCTGGCAGGCCGGCGGCCGCGCCGAGCTGCACGTCTGGCCGGGCGCGTTCCACGGCTTCGACGCGTCTGTGCCGCAGGCCGGCATCTCCCAGGAGGCCCGCGCGGCGAGAGTGCGCTGGCTGCACCGCCTGCTGGACGTCTAGCCTCGGGGAATGAAGGACCTCGCCGTCCGGCTGGCCGCGCTCGACGCCGACGCGGGCGCCGCGCTGCGGGTCATCTCGT
>NZ_JBEZGQ010001595.1:0-1333 GCF_040650095.1 Actinoplanes sp. NPDC048791
CGGGATGACGGCGGCGGCCGCCAGCACCACGAACAGCGCGGCCGCGACAGCCGCGAGACCCAGCACCAGCTGGGTGGACGACCCGGGCGCGGGGCTCTGCAGGGCGGCGAACACCCAGAACCCCAGCAGCAGCATGCCTGAAACGCTACGCGCGCGGCGCAACCTTCGTTTTCCGGAGACCGCGGCCGGGTAATTTGCGGTCATGGCAACTTCGGAGAGCGCGGCGACGGCAACAACGATCTCCGAGGAGATGGCCGACGAGGCGGAAGCCCAGGGACTCCTCACGCTCGGCGTGGAGGAGGAGTATCTGCTCGTCGACGCCACCGAGCCCCGGGCGGTCGACCGCGTCGAGGAGGTGTTCGACCACCTCGGCGACGACATCCGCGACTCGGTGCAGCACGAGTTCGTGCGCAGCCAGATCGAGACGGCCAGTCCGCCCCAGCTGGAACTGCGCGATCTCTTCGAATCGATGACCCGGCTGCGGGCCGGGCTGGGTGCCGCGACCGAGCGCGCCGGCGCCCGGCTGGTCGCGGTCGGCGCGAGCCCCGCGCCCGGGGAGCACTCCCGGATCGTCGACAAGCCCCGCTACCACCGGATGCGCGAGCGCTTCGGTGACCTCTCCCCCGGCGGCGGTCTCAACGGCATGCACGTGCACGTCAGCGTCCCCGACCCGGAGACCGGCGTGCAGGTGCTCAACCACCTGCGGCCCTGGCTGCCGATCTTCCAGGCCGCGACGGCGAACTCGCCGTTCTTCGACGGCCGCGACACCGGGTACGCGAGCTGGCGCTCGATGCTCTGGGAGCGCTGGCCCACGGTCGGCCCGACGCCGTACCTGGAGTCCCACGAGCAGTACGAGACGATGATCTCCGACCTGGTCGCGAGCGGCGCGATGCTCGACGAGGGAATGCTCTACTGGTACGCCCGGCTGTCGGCGAACTACCCGACCGTGGAGATCCGGATGGGCGACGTCTGCCCCACCCCGGACGACGCGATGCTGCTGGCCGCGCTCGCCCGCGCACTGGTCGCGACCCTGCTGCGGGAGGTCGAGGACGGCCGGACGGCGCCGAACGTGCCGCACCCGCTGCTGATGGCCGCGCACTGGCGCGCCGCGCACGACGGGCTGGAAGGCCTCAACATCGACATGGCCACCCGGGAGCCTCGGCCGGCCTGGAAACTGATGCGCCAGCTCTTCGACTACGTACGCCCGGAGCTCGAACGCCACGGCGACCTGGAGATGACCACCGTCCTGCTCGGACGGCTGCGCGCGCACGGCACCGGCGCGGCCCGGCAGCGGGCGTTGCTGGCGCAGCGGGGCTCGGTCGCGGCCGTCGTG
>NZ_JBEZGQ010001596.1:0-1332 GCF_040650095.1 Actinoplanes sp. NPDC048791
GCGGCGAGGGCCACGGTGACGGCCAGGAAGCCGATGGCGAGCAGGGCGAACAGCATCTGGGCCAGCCGCGCGGCGCGCCGGTCCGCCGCGTTGACCCGGCGCATGTCGGCCTGCAGCGCCTCGGCCACGGCCGCGTTGGCGGTACGGACGTCGTCGAACAGCTCCTTGCCCCGGCCGGTCTGCGAGTAGCCGGGATCGGCCACCCCGGCGTTGACGACCGGGTACGCGAACGCGTACAGCCAGCGGGACGCGGCGGCCCGCTCGGCGGTGAGCAGCCGCAGCACGGCCGGGTCGGTGGTCCGGCCGGCGATCTCGTCGAAGGAGGTGAACGCGCCGATGCGCCCCTGGTCGTACGGCTGCAGGAAGCTCTTGTCGCCGGTGAGCTGGAAGCCCCGTACGCCGGTCTCGGCGTCCGTCATGTGTTGCAGCACCGCGGTGTTGGCGTCGCGGGCGGCCTCGACCCGGGCCACCCGCCGTTCGTGCCGGCTCTGCAGGTTGTCGCTGACCATGAACTGGGTCACCACGACGCCGATGAACAGCACCAGGACCGCGATGACGCCCGCGTCGACGCGGGCCCGCACCGAGGCCATCTCAGGCGTCCGCGGGGGTGCGGGAGACCGGCAGCGTGAACGAGATCGCGGTGCCGCCGCCGGGTGCGGCGTCGGCCCAGATCCGGCCGCCGTGCCGGGTGACTATCCGTTCGCAGGTGGAGAGCCCGACACCGTGCCCGGCGGTGCCGCCCGCCCCGGCGCGCGCGAACATCTCGAAGACCCGGCGGCGCTGGTCGGCGGGGATGCCGATGCCGTTGTCGCGGACCGTGACGACGTACTCGTCCTCCTGCCGCCGGGCGCAGACCTCGACCTGGCAGTCCCGGGCCGGGTCGCGGTACTTGACCGCGTTGCCGATGAGGTTCTGCAGCAGCTGGCGCACCAGGGTGGGGTCGCAGGGCAGAGTGATCCGCGGGGGCGTGACCCGGACGGTGGCACCGCCGCCGCGGATGGTCTCCCGCAGGTCCGTCAGGGCCTGGTCGACCAGCTCACCGAGGTCGGCGTCCGCGCGCCGGCAGGGGCCGCTGCCGGCCCGGGCGTACATCAGCAGCGACTCGATGAGCGCCTGCATCCGGCCGACCGCCCGCACGGTGGCCCCGATCCACTTCTGGCCCTGGGCGTCGATCTGCGTGGCGTAGTGGTCGCCGAGCAGTTCCAGGTAGCCGTTGACGACCGCCAGCGGCGCCGCGAGGTCGTGGCTCACCACCGCGGCGAACTGCTCGAGTTCGGTGTTGGAGCGCAGCAGCTCGGCATGGGCGTCCCGCAGGGCCTGCTGCTGGGCCCG
>NZ_JBEZGQ010001597.1:0-1327 GCF_040650095.1 Actinoplanes sp. NPDC048791
GCGGGCGCGACCCTGACCGACGTGCCGGCGACGGCCGCGGCGGCGGCATTCCCGGGCCGCGAAGCGTTGTACGTGGCCCTGCCCCAGCAGCCGGCCGGGAAACCGGTCCCCCGCTACGGACCGGCGCTCGCGGCGAGCTTCCCGGACACCCCGATCGTGGTGATGTACGGCTCGTGGATCGAGTACGACGGTCCGGACGCCGCCGGGTTCGCCGAGCTGACCACGGCCACGTACTACGGGCGGTTCGGTGATCTGCTCAGCCGGTCGGCGTACCCGCAGCGGGCGGTGCTGGCCACGTACCTGGACCGGGTCGCCGATGTGCGCTACTCGGGGCTGTTCGACCGGCCGCTGCCGTACCGTCCGCTCGACCCGGTCCGGGTCGCCCTGCCCGCCCTGCCGTGGTTGTTCACCGCCTGCGTCGTCGCCTTCCTGCTGCTGTCGGCGCGGTCCGTGCGCCGGCCCGCCCCGGCTGCGCCGAGCCTGGGCACGCCGGCCCGGCTGGCCGGCCTGACCGGGCTGGCCGTCGAGATGTCGGCGCTGACCTCCCGGACCAGTGACCCGGCGCTGACCCGCGGCATCCCCAAGCTGCTGGCGGCCCGCGACGCCCTCGCCGGGAACCTGCCGGACCCGCACGTCCGCGAGCTGCTCGACGACGCCGAGGCCGAGCTCGACGAGGCGGCCCGGCTGCTGCCCTTCGACGGCTACCGCCCCGGCGACTACCTGCGACGGAGGCCGGCGTGAGCAGACGAGTCACGCCGTTCGGGCTGGCCGTGGTGGCCTGCCTGATCCTGGCCGGCTGGGCGCTTTGGTCCGGCGGCATCCTGGACGGGCCGATCCCCCGGCAGGTCCGCTCGTCGTCGGTCTACGCGGACCCCGGCATCAACCTGGACCGCCCGGCCGCGCAGCGGGTGATCGGCAACCGCCGGCTCGTCGTGATCATGCTGGCGCCCGGCACGGACGACCTGCGGCAGGGCTGCGACGCCGCCCGGCAGGCGGCCAAGGGCACGCTGGTGCTGGTGCTGAGCCGGCAGGACGACGAGTACGACACGTACGGCTGCGCGCTGCTGCCCGGCGTCGACGACAAGAACTTCGGCAAGGCCGCGGTGGCCGAGACGACGATCGGCTCGGGCATCGACGGGTTCGCCGACCGGCCGCTGGAAGCGCTGAAGGTGGTCGCCGTCAACTACGACGGGCTGGTCAAGGCCGGGGTGGTGCCCGACGGCGCGCGGACCATCAGCCCGTCGCTGCCGCGCTATCTGATCGCGGCGGCGGCGATCGCGGCGGTCCTGCTGGGCGCGGCCGGGCTGTACGTCGCCGGGCGCCGGGC
>NZ_JBEZGQ010001598.1:0-1321 GCF_040650095.1 Actinoplanes sp. NPDC048791
GCTGTCGGCCGCGACGTCGTTGCCGGCGGCGGTGGTTGGTGCGGGGATTGCTGAGGTCAGGCGGCGGACTTCGGTGCGCCAGGCGGGGTCTCGGTCGGTGCGGGCTCGGCGCCAGGCTGCGGCCAGGTCGTCGGCTGTGCGGTCGGCGTCCAGGAGGGCGACCACTTCGGCCGCTCGCTGGGGGCCGATTGTCGTGGCGCCGTCCAGGAGGGCTCGGGCCAGGCGGGGATGCAGGCCCGCGTCCGCCAAGGCTCGGCCTCGGGGGGTGATCCGGCCGTCGGCGTCGGTGGCGCCCAGGGCTCGCAGGGTGGCCGTGGCCACCTGCATCGCGCCGGCCGGTGGGGGGTCCGGGAGGCTCAGGCCGGTGCCGTCGGGGTGGCCCCATTCCGCCAGGTTGAGGGCGAATCCCGTCAGGTCGGCGGCGGCGATCTCCTGTTCCGGCTGGGCCGGCAGGCGGTCGTGCTGGGCCTGGGACCAGCAGCGGTAGACCCGGCCGGGCGCTTCACGGCCGGCCCGGCCGGCCCGCTGGGTCGCCGACGCGCGCGACACCGGCACTGTGACCAGGGCGCCCAGGCCGCGGCTGTGGTCCATCCGGGGGACGCGGCTCAGGCCCGCGTCGACCACCGCGCGTACGCCGGGAACCGTCAGGCTGCTCTCCGCGACCGCGGTGGCCAGCACGACCCGGCGTACGGGGCTGGGGCGCAGCGCGGCGTCCTGAGTGGAGCCGGACTGGCGGCCGTGCAGGGGGACGATGTCGGCGTTGATGCCGCGGAGTCTGGACGCGACCGTCTCGATCTCGCGGGCGCCCGGCAGGAACGCCAGGACGTCGCCGTCTCCTTCGGTCAGGGCCCGGCGGATCGTCGTGGCCACGTGGTCGAGGAGTTTCGGGTCCACGCGCAGGCCGTGCGGCGGGGTGATCGGTTGCGGCGGCGGCGACCAGTGCACCTCGACGGGGTACAAGGCGGCCTCGGCCTCGACGACGGGTGCGTCGCCCAGCACCTCGGCCAGGCGTTGCGACTCGGCGGTCGCCGACGTGGCCAGGACGTGCAGGTCGGGGCGCAGGGCCGCGCGGACCTCGATGAGGAAGGCCAGCGCCAGGTCGGAGTCCAGGTGGCGTTCGTGGCACTCGTCGAGGATCACCACCGCCGTGCCCGCCAGTTCCGGGTCGCGGTGCAGGCGGCGTACCAGGACACCGGTTGTCACCACCTCGACCCGGGTCCGGGCCGAGACGCGCCGGTCACCGCGCACCGTGTAACCCACCCGCTCGCCCACCTGCTCGCCGAGCAGGGCCGCCATCCGGCGGGCCGCGGCGCGGGCCGCG
>NZ_JBEZGQ010001599.1:0-1319 GCF_040650095.1 Actinoplanes sp. NPDC048791
CTCCGGGGCCCGGCCGCTGAACGGGATCACCCGGCGGCGCGCGTTGAGCAGCTTGCTGGGCTGCTCCCGCAACGCGGCGAGATCCGCGAACTCGTGGGGCAGCTCGGGCGGGGGCGTCTCGACGGTGAACATCGGGCCGTCGCCGCCGTACACGTGGGTGGTGATCGGAGCGTGCACGTCCCCACCCACGCTGACCGCACCGGGTCCGGCCGCGTAGGCCGCCCGGCCATCGGGCGTCATTGCCACAACTGCACATCGGTACGGATGGCAGCAGTGCTCTTGCCACCGACCACGACCGATGCGGGCCCGCTCGCGCCGGGGGCGACCGGCGGGACCGGGCCGGCGAACCGGGTGCTCACTTCCGCGTTGTTGTCACCGCCGACCGCGACGGCACCAGGACCGGGGGCGCTCACCCGAGATGCGCCGGAACCGGGTGGCGACACCAGGTACTGCCAGCACAGTGCCACCACGGCGAGAACGGCACAGACAGCGCTGGCGACCTTGTCGGCCGTGTCCAGGCCGGTCGCGGCGAACAGCACCACGAGCCCGAGGACCAGCAACCCGGCCACGACACATCCGGCACGCCGGCTGAACTCCATCACGGCACACATTAGAAGGCCCGCCGCGCGGCTGAGCCAAGCGCGGTCACCCCATCGTGGCGAGCTCGTACCCGCAGGATTTCGGGCTCGGCGGTAGAGCCTGGCAGGTCCGGGTAGACCCGTACGGTGAGCGCCCAGTCATCCACCGCCCGGATCGCGCCGCCGTCGGCGTGGGCACCGTTGCGCGTCGCCGCCTTCCGCAGTCTGTGGCTGGCTCTGCTGGCCAGCAACATCGGCACCTGGATGCAGACGGTCGGAGCCCAGTGGCTGCTCGTCGAGCAGTCCGGGACCGACACCCTGGTCGCGGTGGTGCAGACCGCCAGCACCCTGCCGATCGTGCTGCTCGCGATGCCGTCCGGCGCGCTGGCCGACACCTTCGACCGGCGCCGGCTGCTCATCGGCGTGCAGGTGTTCCTGGTTGCGGTGGGCGTACTGCTCACCATCCTGACGTTCGCCCAGCGCATGCCGCCGACTCTGCTGCTGACGCTCACCTTCGCGCTCGGCGCCGGTCAGGCGCTGACCGCTCCGGCCTGGCAGGCCGTCATCCCGGAGCTGGTGCCGCGCCCCCAGCTGGCCTCGGCCTCCGCGCTCGGGGCGATCAGCATGAACCTGGCCCGGGCGGTCGGCCCCGCGGTCGCGGGCGTGCTGATCGCCCGTACCGGGGTCGGTGTGGTGTTCGCGCTCAACACGCTCTCCTTCATCTTGTTCGCGCTCGTCCTG
>NZ_JBEZGQ010001600.1:0-1316 GCF_040650095.1 Actinoplanes sp. NPDC048791
GCCACCGCGACCGCGCCGCAGCCGGCGAACAACCACCCCAGCCCCCACCGCCACCGCCACCGCGACCGCGCCGCGGCCGGCGAACAACCGCCCCAGCCCCCCATTCGCGACCACGGCCGGCGAGCTCTCGTGCTCTGGTTGGCGGGCGACCGTCCGTCCGCGTCCTGCCCTTTGGCTTTGTTGGGGGTGGGATGGGACTGGGCTTATACGGTCGGATGCTGAGACACCGAGCCCGCTGTCGGAGAGGCCCCCGGTCTGAGGCCGTTTTGCAGCGCGCCGTCCTGTCGGCGGATTCGGCGCTTCGGGAGGTTGGTCAGCGTCTGGTTCCGATTGGCGAACAGGCGCTCGGCCTCTTCGTCGTGCAGGCGGACGCTGCGGACATGGCGCCGAGAGCACCAGCTGAGTGAGGCTAGCCGCCACATTTCCGGCGTGTACCGGCCTGGTCGGCCCTCAGCCGTGGGTGTCTGCCGCGCTGCCGTCGCCCGACGCCAGCAGCTGAACGGGCGCGGGTCTCGCTTCGGCGGCTGCGTTGGTCGTTGGGTCGGGGACGCCGGATATCAGGGCCAGGCGGAGTTTGGTTTCGTCGGTGGTTTCGGGGGCTGCGGTCAGGATCACGATTTTGAGTTCGGCGTCGCCGTCGGTCATGACGTCGCAGTCGACTTCGATGGGGCCGACCGTGGGGTGCTTGACGATTTTGTGGTCCTCGCGGTGGGTTCCGACCGCGCCGGCGGCCCACAGTTCGGCGAAGCGTTGGTTGCCCTCGGTGAGTGAGCGGATCAGGTTGGTCAGCCTGGGGTTGTTCGGGAAGCGGCCGGTGGCGCGGCGCAGGTCGGACACGATGGCGGCGTCGACCGCGTCGGGGGCGTACGAGATCACCGGCCATTGCGACAAGCTGGGCCGATCGCCGTTGACCGGGAAAGTGTCGCGGGCGAAGTTGCGGCGCTCACGCGGTGCCGACGACGGGTCGCCGAGCAGCGCCGCCCAGCCGCGGTTCCACCAGATCAGTTGCCAGTCGGCGGCGAAGACCCCAACGGCCGCGTCACCGAGGCGGGCGAGGACGCGCTGGACGCCCGGTGGGATGTGGTCGGAGATCTCGCCGTCGGCGGGCGGGACGAGCCCCGCCAGCCGGTAGAGGTGGTCGCGTTCCGCGTTCGTGAGTTGGAGGGCCCGGGCGAGCGCGGCGACCACCTGCGCCGAGGGTGTGGTGAACCGGCCCTGTTCCAGGCGCACGACGTAGTCGACCGAGATCCCGGCGAGTTCGGCGAGTTCCACCCGCCGCAGCCCGCACGCGCGGCGCGCGCGCCCACTCGGCAGGC
>NZ_JBEZGQ010001601.1:0-1312 GCF_040650095.1 Actinoplanes sp. NPDC048791
GCCAGGGCAGGCGTGGCCGCCGCCCCGAGCACAGCCGGTACGCCGGCGGCCAGCGCGCCGAAGCGCAGCACCTGTCGGCGATCTGCCACGGTTCCTCCACGGGATCCGCCGGCGACCGTCGCCGGGCCTCCCCGCAGCGAGTTCAGGCGATCACTCCGACCGGCAGGCGAAGTCGCCGTGGCGGCCGGGCGAACGCCTCGTGAGAAACCGCCGGTGATGATCACTTCGCGCGGCGGGGTGTACCGGGACGGGGTACGGGGAACGGTCATCGTCGTCCGGATGGTCCGGTCCGCTGCCCCTTCGTCCCCTTGAGGTTCCGGCGAAGATCGGCTTAGGGTTGTGGTCCGAACGCTCACAGTGAAAAGCCTTCGTGGAGTGTCACCATGGGATTTCTCGAGCGTCGCGCCGATCAGAATCGGCCGGTCGGAGAGGCCGTGACCAGGCCAACCCGGCCCGAGGACCGGTACGGCACCAAGACCGGCCCGCGTCCCGGCGGCTCCAACGAGCCCCTCTTCGAGCCGGCCCACGCCCGCCGGGCCAACGCCGATCCGGTCGGCCTGCCCACCTCACCACCCGCCCCGCCGTCACCCGCACGAGTGGTTCCGGATCCGGTCCCGGACCAGCCGGCCGCGCCCCGGCCGGTCGGACGCACCGACCTGACTCTGCTGCTCGGCCGGACCGTGCTCGAGGCGCGCGTCCAGCAGATCTGCCAGGAGTACGGCCTCATCCCGCGTTCCGGCGCGGCGGTCGGCTCCGGGCTCTCCCGCTCGTACCTGTCCCGTGACGCCGGGGTGGAGCTCGCCGCCGACGCGCACGGCCTGGTCACCACGGTCTTCCTGCACTTCCACGGCGACGACGGGTTCACCTCGTACCAGGGTGAGATCCCGGGCGGGGCGGGCAGCATCCCGCGACGAACCCAGCTGTGGGCGGCCCTGGGTCACCCGGATGAGCAGGGTGACCCGTACCGGGACCGCTTCCTGGGCGACTACGGCCCGTGGGACCGCTGGATGCTGGCCGGCTTCGCGTTGCACGCCCAGTACGCGGTGGACGGCGAGCGCCTCGACCGGGTCACGCTGACCCTGCCCGACCGCCTGCCCCGCGCCGCCTGACCGAGCCGTTCAGAGGCGCAGCTGGGGCCAGTCGAGCAGGCCGGCGCCCAGGTCGCGGACCGTGGCCAGCAGGCCGAGCCGGGCCGAGCGCAGCGCCGGGTCGTCCGCCATCACGAAGACGTCGTCGAAGAACGCGTGCACCGGGGTGGTGAGCGGTCCGGCGACCGTGGTGAAGCGGCTCAGGTCGGCGTCCGCGGGCAGCT
>NZ_JBEZGQ010001602.1:0-1311 GCF_040650095.1 Actinoplanes sp. NPDC048791
CGACGGTGCAGGCCGCGAGCTTGTCCAGCCCGGCCGGCCGGGCGGCGCGGCGGCTGATGGCGATGACGATCCGGTCGATCGTCGCGGTCCGCTTGGCCTGCAGGGCGCCCAGCACACCGCCGTCGCCCGGCGCCTGGACGAGGCGCTCGTCCGCCTGGGCGATCTGCCGGTCCAGCTCGGCCAGGTTGCGGTCCACCTCGGCCAGGGCCTGATCCGGTACGGCCGGGAGCTTGTCCCGCACCGACGGGCACCGCACGTTCGGGTTGGCGACGCTGCGCGTGGCCGCGGTGCTGTGCCCGGCGTGCAGGCCGTCGTAGCTGACCTCGCACTCCACCAGTGACACCAGGCGTCCCGACCGGCCGTTGAGCAGAGCACTGAGCTTCTTCAGGGTCCGGGCCCGTTCCGCCCGCAGCGGCTTGATGACCGAGTTGTTGAAGCCGGCGTCGATCTGCCCGCGGCTCGCGGCGATCCGTTCGTTGGCCGCGGCCAGGCTCCGGTCCAGCTTCGCGAGCTGCCGGTCGACCGCAGCCCGGGAGCGGGCCGGTACGGCGGGAAGCTTGTCGCGGACCTGGGGGCAGGAGACCGTCGGCACGGTCGTGGGCAGTGCCGCCGCGGTATCGGCCCGAACCGCCTTGTCGATCCGGACGACCGGCCAGAAGTACGAGGACTTGTCACCGTTGCGGCACGTCGTCCCGGCGGCGGCCAGGGCCTCGTCCGGGGTGTCCGCGGTGATTGCCTGGTTGCCCACGAAGTCGTGGACGTGCTCGGCGCCGTTCTTGATGCCCGGCTGCGCGACGGGATTGTCCGGGCTGAACTTGCCGTTGCCGTTGGTGCCGCAGTCCACGGTGAAGGTGCCGGTGGCGGCTCCCCGCCGGGGCTTGGGCGTCACGACGTTCGGCGCCACCTTGGCGATGGGCACGTAGTCGGCGAGGCTGGTCTCCGCCGAGGCCTCGCCCTTGCCGCCGCTGGACACGAAGTAGCCAGTGGCTCCCGCGGTCACGATCAGTGTGGCGGCGACGGCGACCAGCCGTGCCCGACTGGTCCTGCTGCTGACCCTCATGGTGATTTCCCTCCGGACGCGGCAGGCCGGACGGCCCGCTGCGCCGGTGGATACGCCGGGAGGATCGACGCCGATCGGTTCTCGGCGGTGGCGTCACCGGTCGGTAAGATCCGGTCGCCGTGTGTGGTGAGGCGGTGGCGCTGTGTCTCAGTCGCGGGGCGGGCGGGTGCTGTCGCGGACGATGAGCTCGGTGGCCAGCTCGATCCGGGGCGCCTGGATCTCCTCGCCGCGGGCCAGCCGCAGGATGCTGC
>NZ_JBEZGQ010001603.1:0-1308 GCF_040650095.1 Actinoplanes sp. NPDC048791
CTCCCCGGCTCGGGCAGCAGCCGGGCGGGGGGCGTGCGGCGGGGCGCGGGACGGGACGAGGAGGGCCGGGCCACCGGCAGGGGCATACCGGTGGCCGCGGCGTTCGGGGCGCCCGACGGGGACGGCGTGGCGGACTGCAACGGGATGAGCGCCGGCGACTGGTCGGCCACCGGCGGAGCGATCCACGCCCCGCTCGCATCGGGCGCGGTGTCCGCGTGCTGCCGGCGTTCGATGACGATGACCAGCACCATCGCCAGCACCGCGAGCACGGCCCCGCCGACGATGACGGCTGAGCTGCGCGGTTGTGCGGGCGACCGGCCGGCTCGCGATCCGGGACGGCCGCGCGAACGACCGGGCTGCTGATAGGACATGGGGGTGTCTGTCTCCCGGATACCGGCCGTCACCGCGGCGCAGCCAGAATGGCGATGCCCGGCAATATTCAATGATGCGGCTCCGGAAAGCAAGGCCGGTCGATCCGTTGTGAGCGTTATCAGAGGTGTCGATCCGGGACATCGGGAAAACCGATACCCGTGATCCGGGGGCATTCTGACCGTACCGGTAGGATGCGCCGGTCCGGCGTTATTGATAGCGGACCGGCGAATCGGTGAACGGGCAATGCGGATCGTCGGCGGCCCGCCGCGAGGAGGTTCGGATGGGCCCGGCCCGACCTCGTGGTCTCCCCCGCCGACCGCCTCGACTGGACCCTTCACCGTCCCCTCGGGGGGACCGTGGCCGCGCTGGCTGCACTACGAGGGTGACGACACCGGCTTCGCGGAGTGGACGCGCTCCCGGCACGTTCGCCGCGTACGGGAATCTCGCCGCGCTGAGCGTCGCGACCGGTGGGGAGGCCAGGTGCCCGGCGCTGCATCTCTATCCGCGTACGGCGGCCGGACCGGTTGGCTTGCCGGTCTTCCCTCCCTGGCGGCGGCCCGGTCCGTGGATGTGACGGTGGGTCCGTTGCGGCAGCCGTTCGACTACGCGAGCCTGCTCAGATTTGCCGAGGTGCGCCGGGTGGCGCTGCGCGGGCGGCTCACCAATCTGCCGGCGCCGGCCGGGCTGCGTCACCTCACCGGACTGCAACTGCGGTTCAGCCCGGATCTGGCAGAGCCGGCCACGTGGCCGGAGCTGGAGCACGTCATCGCCTGGAACGTCGACGCGGTCACCGGGCGGCGGCTGCGCGGCGAGCTGCGACCGGAGTTGCGGGACAGTTCAATCTCCAAGCTGCGCACCGCCCAGTGGTTCGCCACCGAGTGCGGCCTGGCCGGCGCGGACGGCGCGGACGGCGCGGACGGCGCGGGCAGCGCGGAC
>NZ_JBEZGQ010001604.1:0-1306 GCF_040650095.1 Actinoplanes sp. NPDC048791
TGGCCATCGCCGGCAACGGCCGGATGCCGTACGAGCCCGACGCCGCTCGGGCCGCCGGGCTCACCGCCGGGGTCGAGACGGCCAAGAACGAGCCGGCGCACGAGCACACCCGGCTCGCCTTCCTCGGCGACACGATCCCCGTCCCGCCGCTGCGCGCGGTCATCAGCCCCGGCGACATCCTGATCGGCGCCGGCGCCTGTGCGCTCGTCGCGCTCGCGATGCGCCGGCAGCGGCGGGGTGGTCCCGAGTCCGAACCCGGCGACGCGGAGGAGGTGAATCATGATCCACACCTGGACCTGGCAGCGTCTCGCCCTGGCGATCCTCACCGTGGCGGCCCTGGCGACGCTGCTCACCACGATCGGCGCACCGATGACCGAGGGAAGCTGACGAGCGGAGGACACCCATGACCCGGACCTCCGATGGCGGGAAGTCGTCATCGCCGTCTGCACGCTGGCCGCCGTGGCACTGCTGCTCTTCACGATCGGCGCACCGCACGAGCACGGCGGCTGACCGGCCACGGGGAGCCCGCCCGGGCCGGGCCGGCTCCCCGCTCAGGACAGCGTCACCATTCGGCGGTGCAGTCGTAGTCGTTGCCGCGCTGCAGGCAGGCTGAGAACCGGTAGTTCGGGTCGGCCAGCGTGATCTGCCCGAACGTGTGGGTGGAGGTCTGGCTGCCGTCGTTGCGGGTGCCGTGCACGAACTCCCGGCTGCCGTTGCTGTAGATCCGCAACCAGATCACATCGTCCTCGCGCCACCGGCTGCTCGCGCTGACCCGGGCCCAGCCGTACTGGAAGCCCTGGTACCAGCCGGCGCGCAGCTCGATGGTGACGCCGAACTTCGTGGTGTACTGCCCCACCGGCGTCGTCCGGTTCGTCGTCTCGTTGACCTGGCTCAGGTTGAGCACGCTGGGCGCCGCCTGGGCCGGCCCGGCGGCGACCAGCGACCCCAGCATCCCGAGCAGAGCGGCGGCGGTCAGGATCCGCTTACGCATGAAACGCATCGTCGTTCCCCCATGTGAATCACCTCAGTGGACAGTGCCGGTCCAGCCTCGCCGCGGCGCGGTACACGGCACCAGCCTTTCGAAGGACGTCGAATTGTCGGCTAGGGTCGGCGGTGCCACCGAGGGGAACGGCGGGCGGGGGAAACACGTGCGGGGCAAGACGCGGCTACAACTCGGACGGATCGACGCGGTGGCGGTCTCCGTCGTGCCGCACGCCGGCGCCACGCTGATGTCGCTGCTCGCCGACGTGCTGGGCGAGCGTCCGCAGGGGGTGCCCCCGCACTGGCGGCGAGCCCTGCGCGCGGC
>NZ_JBEZGQ010001605.1:0-1298 GCF_040650095.1 Actinoplanes sp. NPDC048791
CGCGGTCCTGGCCGGGGTGGCGCTGGCGCTGCACTTCGCGACCTGGATGCCCAGCGTGCAGCTCGGTTCCGTGGCCACGGCCACAGCGCTGGTCGCGACCCAGCCCGTCTGGCAGGGCCTGATCGCGATGGCGCAGGGCCGGCGCCCCTCGGCGGCCGGCTGGACGGGCATCGGCCTGGCCGTGGCCGGCACGGTCTGGGCGACCGGACTCGACATCGGCGTGTCGGCCCAGGCCGTCCTCGCGGATGTCCTGGCTCTGCTGGGTGCGATCGCCGCGGCGATCTACACGGCGTTCGGGGAACGGGCCCGGTCCCGGCTGAGCACCACCACGTACACCTGGGTCTGCTATGGCACCTGCGCGGCGATCCTGCTCGTGGTCTGCCTGGTGGCCGGCGTGGAGCTGCACGGCTACGACGGCCGGACCTGGGCGGCGATCCTGGCTCTGGTGGTCGGCGCCCAGCTGCTCGGGCACTCGATGTTCAACTACGCCCTCGAACGGACCTCGGCCACCAAGGTCAGCGTGCTGATCCTGCTCGAGGTGCCCGGCGCGGCCCTGCTGGCCTGGGCCTGGCTGGGGCAGACACCGCGGCTGGTGGCCCTGCCGGGGCTGGCGCTGCTGATGCTCGGCGTGGCTGTCGTGGTGCTCGGCGGCAGCCGGGAGCGGCGCCGGACCACGGCCTCGCTGGCCGACGTGGCGGATCCCACCCCGCGCTGACGCCCGGCTCTCCTCGTTGAACCTGGCGAACTACCGCCGTGCGCGGTAGAGAGGTGGGATGAGATGCGCCGCTGTCGATACCGGCTCTGCTGCCTGCTGCTCGGGGCGGTGCTCGTGACCAGCTCCTGCGGTGAGCCGGAGATCCCCGAGCCCGGCCTGACCGGAGGCTGGACCACGGCCGGCTGTGAGTTCTCCCGCCGGCCGGCCACCGTCACGATGGGCGGGCGGGTGCTGCCGGCGACGCCCCCGGAGCTGGAGGCGGCGATGGCCCGCATCGACGCCGGTGGCCGCGCCGAGCACGCCGCCAGCTACGCCGGGCTGGAGGTCGACCAGGAACGGGTACGCGCGATCGTCCACCGGGTGCCGTCGGCCGCGTTCGACGACTTCATCCGGCAGAGCGCGCGGGACACCTGCATCGTGGTCCGTGACACTGCGCACAGCCTGGCCGAGCTCACCGGCTGGCACGACCGGATCGTCGCCGACCTCGACGCCTGGCCGGCCGACGGCGTCCGCATCTCCAGCGTCGTGGCCCGCCACGACGGCCGCGGCGTGGAGATCGGCACCCGCGACGTCGAGCGGGCGC
>NZ_JBEZGQ010001606.1:0-1297 GCF_040650095.1 Actinoplanes sp. NPDC048791
GCCCAGCCGGCCGGTCCTCGACCGGGTGGCCGCCGGGGACGGCGACCCCCGGTGCCCGGCGTGCGGCGGGATCCTCAAGCTCGCGGTGGTGCTGTTCGGGGAAAACCTCGACCCGGGTACGGCGGGACTGGCCGAGCGGATCGCCACGCACAGCGAGGTGCTGCTGGTGATCGGCAGTTCCCTGCTGGTCGAGCCGGTGGCGTCGTTGTGCGCGGTGGCCCGCAACGCCGGCCGCCGGCTGGTGATCGTCAACCGGGACCCGACGCCGTACGACGAGCTGGCCGCCGAGGTGATCCGGGAACCGATCGGCGTCGCGGTGCCGCGGCTCTGCGCGGCCCTGACCGAAGCGGCAGGATCCACGGTCCGCGGCTGATCATTCGTCGAGGGGCTCGACGACCATCGTGCGGGCGTGCTGGTAGATCACCGAGCTGCGGAAACCGAGGATCTCCCGGCGCTTGCTGAACTTGTCCATCAGGAACGCGTGCAGCGCGTCGACGCTGGGCACAGCCACGTGCACCAGGAAGTCGTCGGCGCCGGCCACCACGAACACCGACAGCACCTCGGGCAGCGAGGTGATCGAGGTCTTGAAGCTCTCGATCACCTCGCGGCTCAGCGGGCGTACCTGGACGTGCAGCAGTGCCTGCACGGTCCGGTTCAGGGCGGCCAGGCTGATCTCCGCGTGGTAGCCGGTGATCACGCCCCGGGCGCGCAGCAGCCGGACGCGTTCGAGGCAGGTCGAAGGTGCGATGCCCACCGCCCGGGCCAGCTCCCGGTTGGTCTGCCGGGCGTCCTGCTGCAGATGCCGGATGATCGCCGCATCAAGTTCGTCCACGGTCGCCACCTCCCGTCATCTGCCGAATATAGTTCGGAGCTTCAGTCAGCGACCGGAACGGTCTCCTATCGTCCGGGCATGACTACCGCATCAAATTTCGACGAGTTCGAACGGGTCGTGGCCCGCCGGGGTGTCCGCAGCGGGCTGCCGGTGATCGTGGCGGTGCATTCGAGCGCCCTCGGTCAGGCGATCGGCGGGTGCCGGCTGGCCCCGTACCCGGATTGGCGCGACGGCCTCACCGACGCGCTGCGGCTCTCGGCCGCGATGACCGCCAAATGCGCGGTCGCGGGCCTGCCGCACGGCGGCGCCAAGACCGTGGTGGCTCTGCCACCGGGAACGACGCTCGACGCCGGGCTGCGCCGGGCCGTCCTGCACGACGTCGGCGACACCATCGAGTCGCTCGGCGGCGACTACGCGACCGGGCCCGACGTCGGCACCGGCCCGGACGACATGGCCGTCATCGGC
>NZ_JBEZGQ010001607.1:0-1295 GCF_040650095.1 Actinoplanes sp. NPDC048791
CGGCCGGGTCCGCGGTACGGCCACGGGTGCTCGGGCCGTACGGTCGTCGGCGAGCGTCATCGCGGGTCACCTCTGTTCACGGGGTGAGGGCCCGGACCGCCGGAGCGGTCCGGGCCACTCTCATCGGCCGGCGGTGACCAGATCCGAGCCGGTGTGTTCCGGCTCGCTCAGCTCGTCCGGCGGGACGCGCAGCTTCTCGCCCTCCACGTCGATGTCCGGCAGCACCCGGTCCAGCCAGCGCGGCAGCCACCAGGCCCGGCGCCCGAGCAGGGTCATCACCGCCGGCACGATGGTCATCCGGACCACGAACGCGTCGAACAGGATCGCCGCCGCCAGCGCGAAGCCGATCGACTTGATGAACGACTCGGGCGACAGGATGAAGCCGGAGAAGACGCTGACCATGATGATCGCCGCGGCCGTCACCACCCGGGCCCCGTGCGCGAAGCCGTTGACCACCGCCTGGGTCGGCGGCGTGCCGTGCACGTGCTCCTCGCGCATCCGGCTGACCAGGAAGACCTCGTAGTCCATGGCCAGGCCGAAGACGATGCCGATCAGGAAGATCGGCAGCATGGGCATGATCGGGCCGGCCTGGTCGATGCCGAACAGCCCGTCGAGCCAGCCCCACTGGAAGACGGCCACGACGGCACCGAAGGTCGCGATCACCGAGAGCAGGAAGCCGGCGATCGCCTTGATCGGCACCAGGATCGACCGGAACAGCAGCGTCAGCAGCAGGAACGCCAGCGCCACGATCACCGCCAGGTACGGCACCAGCGCGCTGCCCATCTTGTCGGACATGTCGATGTCGACCGCCGTGGTGCCGGTGACCGACAGGTCCGCGCCGGTACGCTCGCGCAGCCCGTCGCTCTGGTCGCGGATCGCGTGCACCAGCGCCTCGGTCTCCGGGCTGTCCGGTGCGGTGGCCGGGATGACCTGCAGGATCGCGGTGTCACCGGCCGGGTTGAGGGTGGGCGGGCTGACCGTGACGACCCCGGCCAGGCCCTTGATCGACCCGGCCACGGTGGTGGCGGCGCTCTGCGGGTCCGGGCTCGACGCGGCGTCGACCACCACGGTCAGCGGGCCGTTGAAGCCCGGCCCGAAGCCGTCGGTCAGCATGTCGTACGCCTTGCGCTGGGTGGTCTCGGCGCCGGCCATGTTGTCGCCGGGCAGGCCCAGCCGCAGGTCGAGAGCCGGGATCGCGAGCACGACCAGGCCCAGCACGGCGGCGACCAGGACGGCCACCGGGCGGCGGGTGACGAACCGGGCCCAGCGCAGCCCGGCCGAGGGCTTCGCCGCGC
>NZ_JBEZGQ010001608.1:0-1293 GCF_040650095.1 Actinoplanes sp. NPDC048791
CTCGCGGCTGCTGCGCTGGGCCGGTGAGCACGCCGACATCGTCGGTCTGACCGGCTTCGGCCGCACCAAGTCCGACGGGCACCAGCACGAGGCGCGCTGGCGGCCGGCCGACATCGACGCGCAGGTGGCGCTGGCCCGGGCGGGCGGCGACGCCACGCTGGAGGCGCTGGTGCAAGTGGTCGAGGTGACCGACGACGCGGCCGGTTTCCTCGCCGGGCACGCCGAGCGGCTGGCGATGAGCGTCGACGAGCTGCGCCAGGTGCCGTTCCTGCTGGTGGGCACGGCCGAGGAGATCGTCGCGGCGGTGCGGGCGCACCGCGAGCGGTGGGGGATCACCCGCTATGCCGTACGCCGGGCCGGGCTGGACGTGCTGGGTCCGCTGCTGCCGCGCCTGGCGCAGGCGTAGCGGGCGCTACTCGGCGAAGAGGGCCGGCTCGATCTTGGCCCGGAAGTCGACGTAGATCTGGCGGTAGCGCTCCAGAGCCTGCGCCGGGTCGCCGGCCTCCAGGTGCTGCAGCACCTGATCGTGGCCGCTGATCCAGACGTCCCAGAGGTTGCTCTCCGCACCCATCGCCAGGATGCGCAGCGTGCGCGCCACCACCAGGTCGACCATGGACTGCAGCTCACGGTTGCCGCTGGCCAGGATGACGATGGTGCTGAAGTCGGCGCCCGCGGCCCCGGCGGCCAGCACGTTGCCGGTGCGCAGCCCCTCGACGAACTCCTTCTGCCGCTGGCGCATCAGGTCCAGGTGGGTGCTGGTCAGGTTTTCCACGCCCCACTCGAAGCCCGCGCAGGCCAGCACGCCCATCACATCGATGAGCTCGAGCGCGTTCTTCTGGGTCATCTTGGTGACGTGCCGGGTGCGGTTGGGAGCGATGTCGATCAGGCCCTCGACCGAGAGCTGGGCGATGGCCTCGCGCACCGGTGTGATGCTGACGCCGAGCCGGGCGGCCAGCTCGGCGTCCTTGATGAGCGTCCCGGGCGGTAACTCACCGGTGACGATCTCGTTACGGAGCTGTTGGACGACCGCGGCCGTGCGGGTCGGCGGCACCGTGTAAGACATACCGGCAGCCTACCCACAGTGATGAGTGACAGCGGACCGTACCCATGGTCGCTTCTGCCCGTCATGCTGAACGCGTGGCTGACGCCGTACCGCTCATAGATCTCGACGCGTCCCCGCGCGCCGAGCCCGGCGCGGCCGCACCGCGGCCCCGGCTCACCGCGCCGCGACCGGTCCTGATCCTCGCCGTGCTGGTCACCGCGCTGCTCACGCTGGCGGCGGCCACACCGCCG
>NZ_JBEZGQ010001609.1:0-1290 GCF_040650095.1 Actinoplanes sp. NPDC048791
CTCCACCGCCTCAGCCCGCGCCGCTACGGCCCCCGCGTCCTCCCGCAAACCCACCTCCGCCTCAACAACCCGCGCCTGCTCAGCCAGCCGCGCCTGCTCGGCAGCCAACGCCGCCGCCTTCCGCGCCGCCTCCTCCTCGGCCGCCTTCTTCTCGGCCTCGACCCGGGCCCGCTCGTCCGCATAGCTGCGGGCGTGCTCCCGGATCGCCGCCGACTCCGCGCTCGCCCGCTCCAGCCAGACTTCCCAGCGCCGCTGCATCGGGCGGATCAGTCCGCCGCCGACACCGACGATGACCACCCCGGCCACGGTCGCCAGCACCGCGATCAGCACCGGCTGGGTCACCGCCGTGGCGATCTGCACCTGCTCCAGCGCCGCGATGACCCCCAGGGCCACGATCAGCCAGTACGCCACCTGCGCCAGCACCCGCCCGTACGCGAGACCGCCGAGCGCGCTGCCGATCAGGTCCCGGACCGCCCCGCCGATCGCCGCGGCCACCACGATGATCACGATGGCCACGAAGGCCCGGGGCAGCCAGCCGATCAGCGCGGTGAGCAGGTCGCTGACCGCGTTCGGGCCCCAGATGCCGAAGGCCAGCTGGAGTGCGAAGAGCAGCACCGCGTAGAACGCGATCTTGGCGCAGAGGTCGCTGGGCTCGACGCGGCCGCCCAGCGCCTTGCCGATGGCGCCGCGTTCGACGGCCCGGTCGAAGCCGATCCGGCGCAGGGTCTTGACCACCACCGTGCGGACCAGCCGGGCCAGGACGTAGCCGATGAGCAGGATGGCGAGAAAGGCCAGCGCCGTCGGCACGAACAACAACACGGAACGCCACATGTCGCTCAACGCATCGCTCAGATCGGCGCCGCTCATCTGCTCTCCCTGGAAGGTGTCAGCGGCCGGTGTCGATGCGGCCTGCGCCGACCATAGGTCGCCGGACCCGGATCCGCACCGTCAGCGGGAGGTGAAGCTCAGGAGCAGGGGCTGCCGTCGATCACGCAGGCGCCCGGCAGGGCGGACAGCAGACCAGCCACCTGGAACGAGAAGGTGACCGCCCCACCCGCGGGCACGGTCGGCTCCCCGGCCGGCGTGAACGTCACCGTCTCGCCGTCCTGCGCGACCGAGGCGCCGGTGGCGGTCACCGTGTTGCCGCCGGGCACGGTCAGGGTCACCCGCCAGCCGGTCACGTCGCGGGAGCCCGGGTTCTCGATGCGGACCGTTCCCGCGTACCCCAGGAGACCGTCCTCGGCCGGGTCCACGACGTGGCTGATCGTCGCGGTCAGCGGCAGCGGCGGG
>NZ_JBEZGQ010001610.1:0-1286 GCF_040650095.1 Actinoplanes sp. NPDC048791
CGGAGACCGGCCGTTGCTGGGCCCCCCCGGCCGCCAGGGCCGTGAGGGTCAGGTCCCGGCCAGGACCGGCCGGTGCCGGGTCAGCTCGCTGAGCAGGACAGCCGGGCCAGGCGTCATCAGGCCCACGTCGATCACGAAGGAGCCTCGGCGCAACCGTGGCGTCCGGCCGGCTGTCGGGGCGGACGCGACTGCCTCCAGCGTGGTGGGGGTGACGACCAATTGGGTGAACGGGCCGGCGAACCGCAACCGGGCCGACGCGATGGCTGCCGCCGGCACGAAGGTGGCCCGGTGCCGGCTCGGCGCGAACTCCACGCCGGCCGCGGACACCCGTACCCAGCCGGGGTTCGATCCCGTGCCGGCCAGGGCACCCAGCCCGCCGGCCGCCGCGGTCGACAGCGTCACCAGTACGGCTTCCACGTAGTCGCCGAAGTCGAGCGAGGCGCCGGCCGCGACCGCCGCGACCATGGCCAGCCCGCGGATCAGCAGAATCACCGGCGCGACGAGCAGCGCGACACCGAGGCCCAGCCGCCACCGGTGCACGCGGAAGACGACCGGCTCGGCGACGCTCACAGCATCCGTAGCGCACCGCCGTCGACAGGCAGGGTCAGCCCGGTCAGGTAGCTCGCCGCCGGGGACAGCACGAACGCCGCCACCTTGCCGAACTCGTCCGGCTCACCCAGCCGGCGGAGCGGGACCGAAGCCGCCGCCTCCGCGGCAGCCGCCTCGGCGTCGCCGGTCGCCTCGAACAGCTCCTTGTTACGGTCCGTCAGCACGCGTCCCGGGAGCAGGCTCACCACGCGTACGCCGCGCGGGCCGTACTGGTCCGCCATGTCCTTCGCCGCACCGGCCAGACCGGGTCGCAACCCGTTGGACAGCCCCAGACCGGCGATCGGCGTACGCGCCGACGTGGACAACACCAGGGCGATCGCCCCGCCCTCGGTCAGTGCCGCCGCGATTGTGCGCGCCGCCCGTACCGTGCCGAGAAAGACCGTCTCGAACGCCTCGCGCCACTGCTCGTCGGTCAGGTCCGCGGCCGTGCCGCGGGCCGGGCCGCCCACCGAGATCAGCGCGCCGTCAAGGCGGCCGAAGCGCTCCCGCGCCGTGCTGATCAGCAGCTCCGGCGTGCCGGGGTCGGTCAGATCGGCCACCACGCCCGCCGCGCCTTCGCCGAGCTGAGCGACCGCCGCGTCGACCGCCTCCGGCGAGCGCGCGGAGACGACAACCTTGGCGCCGTCGGCTACCAGCGCCCGGGCGGTGGCGAAACCGAGGCCCCGGGTGGGGCCGGT
>NZ_JBEZGQ010001611.1:0-1286 GCF_040650095.1 Actinoplanes sp. NPDC048791
GCCGGTCGGCACCCCGGCCGCGGCCGGCGCCGCCGGCGCGTCCCGCAGCCACCAGCCGGCTCCCGCGGTCCCGGCGACCGCCAGCGCAGCCCCGGTCAGCACGGCCCGCCTACGCATTGCCGAGGTTTCCCAGGCTCGACAAGGCAGCCTCCGCGTCCAGGACGGCCCGGCAAGCGCCCAGGGCCCGCCGCACGGCCGGGTCCTCCTTGCCCGCGGCGGGGATGGAGGACGGGTCCAGGCCGAAGCCCTTGCCCGGGACGAACGGGCTGTCCACCGTCGGGTCCTTGTAGTCCGGCAGCCCGTTCGCCCGCATGCACTGGGCCGACTTGACGCCCGCCTGGACCACCTTCGGCGGTGGCGGACCCTGGCCCTTCATCGAGAACTGCGCCGCCCGCATGAGCTCACCGCAGGCGGTGTCGATGGCCGTCATCTCCTTCTCTTCGAGTTCACGCAGGCCGACCTCGTCGGTGTAGACGTAGCCGTCCGCGGTCAGCAGCGGATCGGGGTATCCGGGTACGCCGTGCTCCCGGATGCACTGCGCCGCGGCGTGCAGCCGGGCCCGGCGCCCGGCGCTGCTGTCACCGCCGACCGCGTTGGGATTCCTTTGTTCACCCGTTTCCTGGCCGATGCCGGCACTGCCGCTGACAGCCAGCCGCGGCACGGTGGGCGTGGCCGGCTCGTCGCTGCACGCGCCGGCCGTGCCGAGAAGGACCAGCGCGGCACTGACCACGGCGGCCACCCGGTAGCGCTTCATCACAAACCCCGTTCGTCGGTTCCGCAGGACGCCGACAGGTCTACCGGCCCGGTGATGACACCAGCGCTACGCGCGCTGTCGGACCGATGTCATGTCCCGGGGAGCACAATGTCGGCATGCGCGTGCTGGTGGTCGAGGACCACGTCACGCTGGCCGCCCGGATCGGCGAGGGGCTGCGCGACGCGGGGATGGCGGTCGACGTGGTGCACGACGGTGCCGCGGCGCTCGGTGGTGCCGCCGGCACGGACTACGACGTGATCGTGCTCGACCGGGACCTGCCCGTGGTGCACGGCGACCAGGTGTGCCGGTCGCTGGCCACCGGCGGCGGTGCCCGGATCCTGCTGCTGACGGCGGCCACCACCGTCGGCGACCGGGTCGACGGTCTTGAGCTGGGCGCCGATGACTATCTCGGGAAGCCGTTCGCCTTCCCCGAGCTTGTCGCGCGGGTCCGGGCGCTGGCCCGCCGTACCCCCTCGGCGCCGCCGCTGGTCCGCCGGGGCGACCTGACCGTGGACCGGGCCCGGCACCGGGC
>NZ_JBEZGQ010001612.1:0-1285 GCF_040650095.1 Actinoplanes sp. NPDC048791
GGCCCGGCCGCCACCACCGGGGCGGGGGACCTTAATATCGGCCGCTTACCACGCCCCAGCAAACGGGGCCGGCCCCCCGCGGGGCGCCGCCACCGCCTGGTGTTTGATCGCTCAGGGGGCCGGCGACCGGCGGGTGTCGGGATCCCTCGGGGTGCCGGCGCCGCCGTGCGCCCGGCTCAGCGGGAACCGGTGCGCATGATCGGCGGGTTCAGTGTGGTGGCCGGCCCGGCCCGGTAGAGCGCCGCCGGCCGGCCCGTGGCCGGAACCCGCTTGTTGTCGGTGGGCTCGACGAACCCCTCGGTGTGGATCACCTTCCGGCTGAAGTTCCGCGGATCCAGCGGCTCACCCCAGACCACCTCGTAGACCGAGCGAAGATCCCCGATGGTGAACTCGGCCGGACAGAACTTGGTCGCCAGCGTGGTCAGCTCCAGCCGCCGGCGCGCACTCTCCACGGCGTCGTCCAGGATGCGGTCATGGTCGAAGGCCAGACTGCCCCGGACCTTGTCGACCGGGATCCAGCCGGCGCTGCTGGCATCCGACCCGGCGGTCGGGATGGGCAGATCCGGCATGATCGCCAGGTACGCGACGCTGACGACCCGGCCCCGGGGGTCACGCTCGGGGTCGCCGTACACGGCGAACTGCTCAAGATGCAGCTGACCGCCGTCGAGGCCGGTCTCCTCACCGAGCTCCCGCACAGCGGCGGTGCCGATGTCCTCACCGGTGCGCACAAAACCGCCGGGGAGGGCGGGCTGGCCGGCGAAGGGCTTGTTGCCCCGGGTGATGACTAGCACCTGCAGACTGCCCTCACGAACGGTGAGAATGGCAAGGTCCACAGCGATGCGCAGCTGCGCATGGTCCCGATTGGTCACGGGCCGAGCATAGCTTGATGTTGTTCTGACATGAACCCGTCGCGTCCTAGTTCGACCAAGCGGAGGAGTACCTGTGGCGGACAGGGAGAAGTTGTCCCTTGAGCAGATCGAGGGCAGCTCCTGGGGTGACGCGCCGGCTGATGCCAGCACCTTGATCTCGACCGTGCACCGGCTGCGCCGTCAGCCGGTCGGCAGCCTGGACGCGGAGGATCTGCGGGTGCTGATCGGTCAGCGGGTGGGTCTGCCGGTGCTGGTGTCCCGCGCGTTGGACCTGCTGCAGAACGATCCGCTGGTCGAGGGCGACTACCACCCGGGTGACCTGCTCGCCGCGGTGCTGCGGGTGCCGGCCGAGCACTGGGCGGCGCGCCCGCAGGAACTGGCCCGGCTCCGCGCAATCCTGCCGAGTGTGGACCTGG
>NZ_JBEZGQ010001613.1:0-1283 GCF_040650095.1 Actinoplanes sp. NPDC048791
GGCCGGGTGGCTGTGGGCCGGACGGAGCCGCGCATACCGCCGCGCAATCCCGCCGGTCCACTGCTGCGAACGTACGCGAAGTGGTACCGCCGGATCGACGCACCGTTCAGCCGGGCCCAGGAGCTGACCGCCGACCAGATCGCCGCCGAGTACGCCGGCCGTCCTGCCGCCACCGCGGTGCTGCGCGACCTGCCCGCGTTGGACGCTCTGCAACGGATCTTCCACGCTGAGTATCTGGGTCCGGGCTGGCAGGCGGGCCACGTGCCGGACGACCTGTTCGGCGGCTTCCTCCGGGTGCTGGCAGCCCGGGCGGACGACGTGGCGGTGCTGCGTGCCCGCGACCCGGGCGTTCCGTCCACTTGGGACACCCATCCGCCGGTCACCGATCGGCTCGCGGCACTGAGCGCGGCCCAGGTCGGCACGCCACGAACGCCTGGCGCGGAAGAGCGAGAGCCGGAGTTGGTCGGCGCGGCGGCCTCGACCGCCAGTGCCTCGATGACCACGTCCGGACTGAGCACGGGCGGCCCGGTCACTGCAGGCGGGCCGAGCGTCAGTGGGTCGGGTGCTGGGAGCGGGCCGAGTGCTGGCGGGAAACCGAGCACGGACGGTCGGCCGAGCGCCGGCGGTGCGGAAACCGACGAAGCCGCAAAGCCGGTGGAGTCGCCCGTCAGGGCGGTGGGCGACGATGATGCATCGCCGGATCCGGCATTCAGCGCGTTGTCCGCCACCGCAGGTCAGCCGGATTCCCCGGCGGGAGCTTCGACCGCCGCGGCCAAGCCCGACGAGGAAGCCGCGTCCGAGCCCGACAAGGCACAGGCCGCGCCGGGCGGCGTGGACGATCCGCAACCGGCCGGGTTCGATCTCGGCGCCCCGGCCGGAGATCTGGTCCCCGACCTGCCCGGACTCGGACGGGCGCTGCAAGGCGTGGCCTTCCCCGCCCAGGGCCGCACCACCGTCGACTGGGACTCCTTCTTCGGTGCCGCCCGCACGGTCGAGATGCAGCGCGAGGCCGACGCTGCCCTGGCTACCATCTCCCGCGCGGCCGCCGTCCCCGTCGTGACGGCCGCCGATGTCCTCGACCTCGCCGCCGACGGCCGGCTGCACAAGGCCGCCGAATCAGTCTTCGCCGGCCTCCCCGCCGACGAGACCGCCGCCCGGGTAGCCGAGCTCGTCACCCTGCTTCTCGCCCTGGCCGCGTTGCGCAGCGGGGCCGCCCGCTGGCGGCACAGCTGGACCGGCAACGCCGAGCTCATCGCCGCCGACGGCGCCCACCTCGACCTCGG
>NZ_JBEZGQ010001614.1:0-1283 GCF_040650095.1 Actinoplanes sp. NPDC048791
GGCACCACCCCGCGGGCCGCGCGGGCGGCCATCGTCATCTGGACCCGGGTGCACGGGATCGTGAGCCTGGAGCTCACCGGCATGTTCGACAACAACGCCGTCGACGTGCAGCGCCTGATCGACCAGGAGGTCGACAACGCCATCCGGTCCCTGGCCCCGCCAACCCCCTGATCCCCCCGTTGGCGGCTCAGCGGACCGCTCAGGTGTGCGGGTTGTCGACGTAGTTGCCGCGCGTGTACGGCTTGGAGCTCGCCCCGTTGTCGACGCGGACGTAGAAGCCCTTGATGACATCACTGGTGGCAGCGGCGTAGGTCTGGTCCGGCCACTGAGCGTACGCTTCGTCGTCGCAGGCGTTGTCGGGCCGCGGCGTGCTCCAGACGCTGCGGGACACGTCCCCCGTGGCCACCACGATCTCGATCTTCACCACCGCGGTCGGGCTGCTGCTCGCGCAGCTGGTGTCGATGATGCTCTCGTTCCAGCGCATGGTGCGCCTGCCCCAGGCCTCAATGGTGGCACTGCCGCAGGCGTACGACGGGCAGGCCTTGGACCGGGGAATGGCCTGGGCGGCCGGGGCACCGACGAGCACGATGCTCGTGCCCAGGACCGCGGCGGCGGTGATTCGGGTCTTGCGCATGGGATTTCCCCTTCGATCGGGATCGGCGGGCGCCGTGGTGCGGCGCGTTGCCGTTGTTGGTACGCCCGCTCAGCGCAGCCGTTCCACGATCCCGACCGATCCCGCACGCGTGCGGCGCTGGTCCACCGCGGCCAGCCGGATGCGCAGCTGCTCGGCCTCGGGGCTGCCGAAAGCCGCGTACAGGTTCATCGCCTGCCGGTAGTGCTCGCGGGCGGTGAGCACGGCACCGAGCGCCTCGTGCGCGTGGGCCAGACCCGCGCAGGCCCGGGCCAGCTGGTAACGGTCGCCGATGCTGCCGGCTACGGACTGCGCCGCGGCATGGTGCGTCACCGCCGCAGCCAGGTCGCCGGCCAGGTACGCCGCCGCGCCGAGCCCGTTGAGCGCCGACGCCTCACCCTCGCGTTCGCCGGTGTCGCGGTGGATGACGAGGGCCTGCCGGTGATGGTCCTCCGCGAGGTCGAGCCGGCCGAGGTGGCCGTGCAGGGTGCCCACGTTGTCGAGCGTCCAGGCCTCGCCGTGCCGGTCGCCGTCGCCGCGGAACAACTCCAGCGCTCGGCGTCAGCTTCAGCTTTGCGCGGCTCGGCCGGTCGGTGGACCACAGGCCGCTGTACATGTCGTCGGCGCACCCGCGCTTGATCGGCTGCACCGC
>NZ_JBEZGQ010001615.1:0-1283 GCF_040650095.1 Actinoplanes sp. NPDC048791
GCTCGCCGCCGCGGTGCTGCCGGCACACCGGCGCCCCCGAGGCTGAGACCCCCGCCACCACGGCGCGCCGGCAGACCGCGCGCAGCCCCGGGGAGTCGCACGGGTTGCCGAAGGTGTCGACCGCCATGACCAGCCGCTCGTCACCCGGTCGCAGCGCCTCGGCCACCGCGGCCGGTGACAGCGTCCAGGTAGCCGGGTCCACGTCGGCGAACCGCAGCCGGTAGCCCAGCTGCACCAGGATCTCGGCGGTCGCCGGGAACGTGTACGACGGCAGCACCGCCACGTCCCCCGGCCCCGCCCGGCCCACCGTGGCCGCCACCATGATCCGCAGCGCGGCGGTCCCGGACGCGGTCAGCAGCACCCGCCGGTCGTCGTCGAGGTCGAGCTCCTTGCCGAGGCGCTCGGTGAGCTCCCGCGTCCACCGGTTGCCGTGCTTCACCTCGCCACTGACCAGGCACTGCTGCTGGCGGGCGACGACGAGCTCTGGACGGACCGGCCGCGGCGGCACCACGACCGGCAGCGGCGGGCGGAACAGCGGCTCCCGGTCGTCGCCGATCTGCTCGATGAGCCGGGCCAGGTGCGGGCGCAGCGAACCGATCCGGTAGCCGGCGGCGGCGAGCCGGTTGGTGACCACCAGCCCCGAACTGTCCGGCAGGCGGCGCGGCTGCTCGCGTACGGGGGAGGCGGAGCCACACAGGGTACGGATCTCGGTGGCCAGGGCGTGCAGCGACACCGGCGGCCCGCCGACGTTGAACACGCCGGGCCCGATGCCGCCCACGAGGATCCGGCCCAGCTCCGCCGGCGGCAGGAAGCTGCGTACGGTCCCGGCGGTGACGGGCAGCGGCAGCCCGGCCCGCGCCCGCCGGACCAGCCGGGTGGCGACCCGGTCCTGACCCGCACCGAACGCGTTGGCCAGCCGCAACACGGTCAGCCGGTCGCTCCGGACGGCCCCGGCGAGGAGCCGCTCCTGGGCGAGCTTGGCCATCGCGTACGTCCACCGGCCGGCCGGATCCGCGTCGGCCATCCGGCGGGCGAGCGGCGCGGCCCGCCACGGGGGACAGGCCGCCCGGGCCAGATCACGGGCGTCGTCGCACCACGCGTCGATCTCAACGGCCGACCACGGCAGCACCGGTGCGGTGTCCTCGGTCAGCGGGCCGTCGGCTGACCCGTACACCTCGACCGAGGACGTCAGAATGACCCGCCGCCCGGCCAGGGCGGGCAGCAGCCGGGCCGTGCTGATCGCATTGTGCAGCGGCAGCGTCCAGGGCCGGCGCGGCCGCGGA
>NZ_JBEZGQ010001616.1:0-1276 GCF_040650095.1 Actinoplanes sp. NPDC048791
AGGCGACCTTGCCGGCCAGCAGGCCCTCATTAGTGTTGTTGTTCATGGTTCCGACCCTCGCCCGCAGCCGAGGCCCTAGCCAGGCATCGTCGGTACCTGGATAGCCACCGTCGTACGCGACGACACTGGGCGGGTGGACAAGCGACAGCTCGCGGATTTCCTCCGTTCCCGGCGGGAGCGGATCACGCCTGCCGACGTGGGGCTCCCGGCCGGCCCGCGCCGCCGCACCCCCGGGCTGCGCCGCGAGGAGGTGGCGCAGCTGGCGTTCATCTCGACCGAGTACTACACCCGGCTGGAGCAGAGCCGCGGCCCGAACCCGTCCCGCGAGGTGCTCGCCGGCCTGGCCCGGGCCCTGCGGCTGGCCGACGCCGAACGGGATCATCTGCACCACCTGGCCGGGCAGCCACCGGGCCCGCCGCCCGGCCCGTCCCGCGAGGTCCGGCAGAGCATCCTGGACCTGCTGCAGCGCCTGCCGCTCACGGCCGCGATCGTCACCTCCGCGACGTACGAGGTGATCGCCTGGAACGACCTGGCCGCCGCGCTGATGGAGGACTTCTCCGCGCGCTCCCGCCGGGACCGCAACCTGGTGCGGCGCGTCTTCCTCGGCCCGCACCTCGACGGCCGCCGCCTGTACGGAGTTTCCGACGCGGATGCCTTCGCCCGCATGTCCGCCCTGCACCTGCGGGCCACCGCCGCCCGCTATCCCGGCGACCCGGGGGTGAGCGAGCTGATCCACGACCTCCTGACGGGCAGCGAGGACTTCGCCCGCCTGTGGGACTCGAACGACATCCGCACGGTGCCTGCCCTCATCAAGACGTTTCAACACCCGCAGGTCGGCCCGGTCACCGTCATCTGCGACGTGCTGGACATCACGGACCGGGACCAGCGGGTGGTCATTTACACCGCGGCTCCCGGCTCGCCGTCCGAGGCGGCCCTGCGCCTGCTCTCGGTCATCGGCACCCAGCGGATGACCACCGCGGTCAGGCCGTGATGCGGTCCAGCCATTCGCCCAGCAGCACCTTTTCGCCGGTCGAGAGAGTGGAGATCTCGGGTAGTGCGGCGTGCAGCGCCACTGCCGCGGTCACCGGCCCGGGCTCCCGGCCGACGGGCCGGTCGGTGCTGATCGCCGCGATGACCGCCTCCCTCGCGGTGACCGACAGCGCCGGCTCCCGCTGATCCGCCGGAGTCGCGATCAGCGCGAGGGTGACACCGGAACCGGCCGCGTGCACGCTTGCGTCCGCCAGCCCCTCGGAGACCCGCAGCCGGCCGGCCTCGG
>NZ_JBEZGQ010001617.1:0-1275 GCF_040650095.1 Actinoplanes sp. NPDC048791
CCGGTCGAGGCCGGCCCGGCCGCGGGAGTGGCCCGCGACGTCGTAGCCCGCCTTGACGAGATTGGCGGCCATGGGCGAGCCCATGATCCCCAGGCCGATGAAGCCGATGGCGTCTGGCATGCACGTACCCCGTCCACATATATGGATGCTTGTCGCAGTGCTGAATGCGACTCAAACTAGAGGAGGGCTGTCGACCGGTCAAGCAAGCGATATGTATGGGAACCGGATGTTAGGGTTCCGTCGCATCGACGACGGTCATGAACGTGGAGGTTCCCCGATGGCTCAGCGACTCCTCATCACCGGCGGCGCGGGAAAGGTCGCCGGGCTGCTGCGGCCCCGCCTCGCCGCCGCGGGCCGCACCCTGCGGCTGCTCGACATCGTGGAGCCGGCGCCGGTCGAGGGCAGCGGCGCCGAGGAGGTCGTCATCGCGTCGGTGGACGACCCGGAAGCCCTGGTGGCGGCGTGCGAGGGCGTGGACGCCATCGTGCACCTGGGCGGGCAGAGCAAGGAGGCCGGCGCCGAGGACGTGCTGCGGCGCAACGCGTACGGGACGTACTGCCTGCTCGAAGCGGCCCGGCGCACCGGGGTCCGGCGGGTCGTGCTGGCCTCGTCCAGCCATGCCGCCGGTTTCCACCCGCGCGACGACGACCGCTACCCCGACGGGCTGCCGGCCGACCTCCCACCCCGCCCCGACACCCTGTACGGCTGGAGCAAGGCGGCCGTGGAGTCCCTCGGCCGGCTCTACGTGGACCGCTTCGACCTCGAGGTCATCTGTGTCCGCATCGGACTGTGGTTCCCGACCCCGCCGCAGCTGCGCGGCCTGGCCCTGTGGCTCTCGCCCGACGACGGCGCCCGGCTGGTCGAGGCCTGTGTGGCGGCCGAGAGCCCCGGCTACCGGATCATCTGGGGCGTCAGCCGCAACACCCGCCGCTGGTGGTCGCTGGCCGAGGGCGAGGCGATCGGCTACTTCCCCAAGGACGACGCCGAGGTCTACGCCGAGCGGCGCATCGCCGAGTTCGGTGAGCCCGACTTCGCGCACGACCCGCTGCTGAACCGGGTCGGCTCGTGGTGGTGCGACCTGCCCCTGGGGGAGCCGATGTGACTCGTCAGCGGATGCCCTCGCGGCGCAGTGTGGCGGCGAGGGCGTTCGTGTGCGCGGTCACCGCCGCCACCACCTTGTCCAGGTGGGCGCCCTTGGCCAGGTCGGCCGGCATCGAGCAGGAGATGGCGTCGGTGGCCGGGATGCGGTAGCCGACCGCGACGGCGACGCACGCC
>NZ_JBEZGQ010001618.1:0-1272 GCF_040650095.1 Actinoplanes sp. NPDC048791
CAGCGCGGTGGGCTGGCTCTGGACGATCGCCGCGAACCGGCTGGTCGACGCGTTCCGCCGGCGGGCCCGGCAGGCCCAGCTGCCGGCGGTCCCGCTGACCGACTCGACCGCGCCGGCTGCCGAGGACGAGGTCATGGCCGGGCGGATCGGCCAGGAGCTGGAGCAGGCCCTGCTGGTGCTGCCGGCCGAGCTGCGCGTGGTGCTGCGGTCGCTGGTGCTCGACGGGCTGTCCGTACGGGAGACGGCGCTGCTGCTGGGCGTGCCGGAAGGCACCGTGAAATCCCGCGCGCGGCGGGCCCGGATCGCCATGCGCGAGGCCCTGTCGTGACCGTACAGCTCGCCGCGGCCACCGGTCCCACGCCGACAGGACCTACGGCCCTTGGTCACGGGACCTGCGCCCGGTAGGAAGGACACATGATTCGTGTCTTCCTGCTCGACGACCACGAGGTCGTCCGCCGTGGCCTGGCCGACCTGCTGCACGCCGCCGGGGACATCGAGGTGGTCGGGGAGTCGGGGCTGGCACAGGAGGCGACCCGCCGGATCCCGGCGCTGCGGCCGGACGTGATGGTCCTGGACGCGCGGCTGCCCGACGGCAACGGCATCGACGTGTGCCGCGACGTGCGGGCGGTGGACTCGTCGATCCGGGGACTCATCCTCACCTCGTACGAGGACGACGAGGCGCTGTTCGCGGCGATCATGGCCGGCGCGTCGGGCTACGTGCTGAAGCAGATCCGCGGCACCGACCTGGTCGACGCGGTCCGCCGGGTCGCCGGCGGCCAGTCGCTGCTGGACCCCGCGGTGACCCAGCGGGTGCTGGAGCGCATCCGGCACGGCGTCGAGCAGCCCCGGGAGCTGGCCTCGCTGACCGACCAGGAGCGGCGGATCCTGGAGTTCGTGGCCGAGGGCCTGACCAACCGGGAGATCGCCGGGAAGATGTTCCTGGCCGAGAAGACGGTGAAGAACTACGTGTCCAGCCTGCTGGCGAAGCTGGGCCTGGAACGGCGTACGCAGGCCGCGGTGCTGGCCACGAAGCTGCTCGGCGACCACTCGCACTGACACCCGGTCACCCACCGGCGGGCCGGATGGCCCTGGTGCCGCGGGCGCGTGCGGGCGCACGGTGAGGGCGGATGCGAAGGAGGAGGGCCATGAACCTCATCGTCAAAGGCCTGACCGGTGCGGCACTGCTCGCGGCCGTCGCCTACGGACCGCCGGCGCGGCGGTGGTATCTGACGTCCGGCGCGACGCCCGCGGAGGTCGCCGCGGCGATGCCCG
>NZ_JBEZGQ010001619.1:0-1271 GCF_040650095.1 Actinoplanes sp. NPDC048791
CTCCGACCGGTGGCTCGGCGACCTGGGCCTGCCGGCGCCCCGGCAGATGGAGGTCATGGTCGGCGTCGCCTACGCCACCCGCCTCTACCGGCGGGCGCCGGGGCAGCTGGAGGGCTGGCAGGCGGCGCTCGTGCTGCCCGACCCGCCGCGGGAGAAGCGGTCCGGGCTGGTCCTGCCGATCGAGGGCGACCGGTGGCTGGTGTCGCTCGGCGGCTGGCACGTCGGCTCGATGCCCACCGACCCGGCGGGCTTCGAGATCTACGCCAAGAGCCTGCCCGACCCGATCGTGGCGCAGCTGATCGCGGAGGCCGAGCCGCTCGACGACCCGGCGCCCATCCGCTTCCCGTCCAGCCGCCGCCGGCTCTTCGAGGAGCTCGACCGGCTCCCGGCGGGCCTGGTCACCGTCGGCGACGCCGTGTGCAGTTTCAACCCGATCTACGGCCAGGGCATGACAGTCGCCGCCATGGCGGCCGCCGCGCTCGGTGACACCCTGGACCGGCACGGTTCCGTCACGGCCGCCGCCGCCCGCGACTACTACCGGGCTGTCGCCGAGGTGATCGCCGTGCCGTGGCGCTTCGCGGTCGGCAACGACTTCTCCTATCCGGAAACCACCGGGCCGCGACCCCGCGGCGTCCGCTTCACCAACTGGTACGCCCGGCGGCTGGCCGTCGCGACCCACGCCTCGCCCGAGCTGACCGACGTCTACCTGCGGGTGCAGCAGCTGCTGGCCCCGCCGAGAGAGCTGCTGCGGCCGGGCGTGGTCGCCGAGGTGCTGCGACTCGGCGGCCGGCGGGCCCCCTAACGCGGGATGGCCGTGCGCACCACCAGCACCCGGTCCGTGCTCTCGTCGTCGGTGAAGGCCCGCGCCAGGTAGAGCCAGTCGCCGTGCACCGCGGCCGCGTCGGCGTGACCGGCCGCGGTGGCCAGCGACCCGTCCGGCCGGATCTGCAGCACCTCGGTCGTGTCGGTGCCGAGGTCGCGCCGTTTGCGGGACTGGACGAGCAGGTCACGCTGCCGGCCGGTGGCGTCGCCGGTCCAGTCGAACCTTTTCGGCAGGTCGTCGGCGCCGGTGCGGACGCTGGTCACGTACACGTTGCCGCGCTCGTCGGTCACCAGGCTCGCGTTGCTCTCGCCGCGCTGGCCGGTGCGGCTGCCCCGGAGCCAGACCGACGCCCGCGCGGCCTGGCCGCGGTCGGCGAACGGCTTCTCCGGATCGTCGACGGCACCGTCGAGGCCGCCCGCGGCGACGTTGCCGATCAGCTCGTGCGCGG
>NZ_JBEZGQ010001620.1:0-1266 GCF_040650095.1 Actinoplanes sp. NPDC048791
CCGCCGGGAACAGCAGCGACTCCCCGGCCGCCACCACCCGGATCGCCGCCAGCACCTCGGCCGGCCGGGCCCGCTTGAGAAGGAAGCCGCTCGCCCCGGCGCGCAGGGCGGCGTACACGTACTCGTCGTGCTCGAAGGTCGTGATGATCAGGATGCGCGGCGGGTGGGCGACGGTGGCGAGTGCGTGCCGGGTGGCCTGGAGGCCGTCGATCGCCGGCATCCGCACGTCCATGAGCACCACGTCGGGGCGGGTGCGGGCCAGCAGCGGCGGAACGGCGGCGCCGTCGGCGGCCTCACCGACCACGGTCAGGTCCGGGGCGGTGGAGATGATCGCGGTCAGCCCGATCCGGACGAGCTCCTCGTCGTCGACCACGGCCACCCGGATCGGCTCGGCGGGGGTGCTCACCGGTGCCACTCCGCGCGTACCCGCCAGTCGTCGCCGTCCGGACCGGCGACCAGCTCGCCGCCCAGCAGCGACACCCGTTCCCGCATCCCGGCCAGCCCGCGGCCGGGCAGCGGATTGCGCACCTCGACGACCAGGTCCGGACCGCGGGCGCTGACCCGCAGCGACACCGGCGCGGGCGCGGCGTGCCGCAGCGCGTTGGTCAGCGACTCCTGCACGACCCGGTAGGCCTCGCGGGACAGTTCCACGGGCACATCATCGAGCGCGCCGGTGGTCGCCAGCTGCGCGCCGGCGCCCGCGGCGAGCCGGGGGAGATCACGCAGGTCCGGCTGCCGCGTCGCCGACGCCTGACTCAGTTGTGGCGGGGTGAAGCCGGTGGGGGAGCGGCCGGGCCGGTACCGCTCGTCGCGGAGCAGGCCCAGGACCTGATCCAGGTCCTCCATGGCGGCGCGGCCCGTCTCCTCGATCGCGGTCAGCGCCCGGCGCGCGAAGGCCGGATCGCGTTCCAGCAGCTCACCGGCGGCGGCCGCCTGCAGCACGCTCACCGTCAGCGCGTGGCCGACCGAGTCGTGCAGGTCGCGGGCCAGCCGGTTGCGCTCGGCCAGCTTGCGGGCCTCGGCCCGTACCGCCGCGACCCGTTCGTCGGCCGACGGGCCCAGCAGCACCGGCGCCATCACGGCGGCCAGGGCGCCCAGCCCGGCGGTCGCGTAACCGGTGGCGAGCAGCAGGGCCACGCCCAGCAGGCCCAGGCCGGCGGCCGGCCAGCCGGTATGCGTCATGATCAGCCCCGCGGCGACCGGCACGGCGACGAACAGCGCCAGCCCCACGATCGCGCCCACGCCGAGATGCACGGCGAACCACAG
>NZ_JBEZGQ010001621.1:0-1265 GCF_040650095.1 Actinoplanes sp. NPDC048791
GGCCGGGAGGGCGGCCGGGAGTGGCTGCCCGATGACCTGGCCGCGGGACTGATCGTCGGCCTGGCGTACCCGGAACGGGTGGCCAAGGTCCGCGAGCCCGGCGGCCGCGCGTACCTGATGGCCGGCGGAACCGCCGCCGACCTCACCGCGGGCAGCAGCCTGGCCGGCACCGCCTGGCTGGCGATAGCCGACGCGGACCGAGCCCCGGGCGCCCGTACCGCCCGCATCCGCAGCGCCGCCCCACTGGACGAGGCAACGGCCCGCGAGGCGGCCTCCACCCTGCTGGAATCAGGCACAGAGATCGGCTGGCTGAACGGCGACGTGGTGGCCCGCCGCACAGAACGCCTGGGCGCGATCACCCTGGTGGAACGCCGCATCGAAAAACCGGACCCGACCCGCCTGCAAGCCGCACTCACCGACGGTCTCCGCCGCGAGGGCCTGAGCCTCCTCACCTGGTCCCGAGCGGCCAAAGAACTCCGCGACCGCCTGGCCTTCGCCCACACCGCCCTGGGCCCACCATGGCCCGCCGTGGACGACGAAGCCCTCCTCAAGAATCTGGAAGACTGGCTCCCCCTGGGCCAGTCCCGCCGCCGCGCCGACCTGGCCAAGATCGACACAGCAGGAGCCCTCCGCCGCCTCCTCCCCTGGTCGATAGCAGGCCGCCTGGACGACATAGCCCCAGAACGCCTACCGGTCCCCAGCGGCTCAAAGGTCAGAATCGACTACACAGACCCGGCAGCCCCGGTCCTGGCGGTAAAAGTCCAGGAAGCATTCGGCTGGCGCGAAGCCCCCCGCCTGGCCGACGGCCGCATCCCGATCCTGCTGCACCTGCTCTCCCCAGCCGGCCGCCCGGTAGCAGTGACCCGAGACCTCGCATCCTTCTGGTCAACGGGCTACCCCCAGGTGCGAGCAGAACTCAGAGGCCGCTACCCCCGCCACCCCTGGCCGGAGGACCCGACGACAGCCCCACCGACCCGCCGCCTGAACCCCCGCACCCGCTGACCGGCTCGGTTACAGGCCGTACGCCTCACGGACGCGCCGGCGCAACTGCTCCGCGTACGGGGCCAGCTCCGCACCCAGCTTCTCGGCCTCCATCGGGGTCACCGTGACCGCCGGGTCAAGGTACGGTCGCGCGCGCAGCCACTCGTGGCGGCGGCCCGGCGCCGGGTGGCTGGCGAGCATCGAGGCGTGCTCGCGGATGGTCAGCTGACGCAGCGCCCCGGCCTCTCCGGCGGCGCGTTCCCGGACGCCGGCCAGCAGGTCGC
>NZ_JBEZGQ010001622.1:0-1262 GCF_040650095.1 Actinoplanes sp. NPDC048791
CGGGCCGCGACGGTGCGCGGCCCGGACGTATCGCCGGGCTAGTTAGCGGGCGGTGCAGAGCGACGGCGGATCAGCACCGTGGCCAGGGCCGCGCCGCCGAGGACGACCGCGATCAGGACCCAGAGCCACCACAGGGACGATCCCTCGTCGGAGACAGGCTCGGCCAGGATCGTGGCCGTGACCGTCGGCGCCGCCGAGGCGGCCGGTGCGGCGGGTGCAGACGCCGACGGGGCGGCCGAGGGTGCAGCGGAGGCAGTCGCGGGCGCGGTCGACGGCCCCGGCTTGAGCTTGATCAGCGGCGCCGGATTGTCCGGCTCGTCCTTGCCCTCCTCCTGGACCTCGATCCAGCGGGACACCTCGCCGTCCGCGTACGTCTCCAGGGTCTTGAACGACAGCCGCGTCTCGCCGTCGGGCAGCTTGGCCACCTTGACCTTCCACTCGGCGTCCTTGCCCGACGCCAGCGCCTTGCCGCCCACCGTGAAGCCGTCCGCGGTCGCCTGGAAGGTCCAGCCCGACGGGGCCTTCACCAGGGTCACGTCGGCCGGGGCGATGCCTTCCGGCAGCACCACCCGTTCGCTCTTGATGCCGGACGGGTTCTCGGCCTCGCCGTGGAAGGTCAGGGTCACGTCCGTGGCCCCGGCCCGGTTCTTGTCGGCGCTCACCTCGACGTGCGCCGCCGCCGGACCGGCCGCGACCAGCACCCCCAGCCCTGCCAGCACACCGATCGTCGTCATCCGGAACCTGTTACGCACGCCGAGAACCACCTTCGCGGGAGAGAGTCAACCGGTTCCGTAGTCGCTCGCCGTCGCCGGAAAGTTCCGGTGATCTTGCCGGTCAGCCGACGTGCTGGGGTTCCCGGTCGGTGCTGTGGTCCTCGTGGGCGGCGGCGCGGCGGGCGGCGACCACGTCGGCCAGGGCCGCGACCAGCGCCACCAGCACCAGGCCGATGGTCACCAGCAGGGCTGTGCGCAGCGCCGACGACCAGTCGTTGTTCGTCGACGCCAGGCGGTTGAAGAAGACCGCGCCGACCACGGCGATGCCTACCGCCGTACCGATGCGCTGGCCGGTCTGCAGGACCGCGCCCGCGCTGCCCGCCCGCTCGACCGGCACCTCGGCCAGCGTCAGGGTCTGGTTCGGGCTGATCACCAGGCCGCTGCCGAGACCCGCCACCAGCAGTGGCAGCGCCGCGGCCCAGCCGCCGTTCGTGCCGGGGACCAGGTCCAGGGCCAGGACCGTGCCGCCCAGCCCGGCCGCGACCAGGG
>NZ_JBEZGQ010001623.1:0-1261 GCF_040650095.1 Actinoplanes sp. NPDC048791
CCTGGCCCGGCAGCGTCAGGTGGTGGACGCGTTCTTCGCCGCCTCCCGGGCCGGCGACTTCGAGGCGCTCGTCGCGGTCCTCGATCCGGACGTGGTGCTGCGCTCCGACGCCGGTCCCAGCCGTCCCCGGCTCAACGTGGTGCTGCGCGGCGCCTCGACCGTGGCCGGCCAGGCCTTCACGGCCCGCCGGCTCGCGCCGTTCGTGCGTCCGGCCCTGGTCAACGGCGCGGCCGGGGTGGTGGTCGTGGTGAACGGCCGGCTGTTCTCGGTCATGGCCTTCACCGTGGCGGCCGGCCGGGTGGTGGCGATCGATGTCCTGGGCGATCCCGACCGGCTGGCTACGCTCGATCTGACCGCCCTCGATCTGCCACCGGAGCCGTCATGAAGCCACCGGACGCCACCGACCGCCTCGAGTTCCACCCGATGACTCCCGGCGACCTCGACGACCTGGCCGCCCTGCTCGGCGACCCGGTCGTCATGCGGTACTACCCGCGGACCCGCGACCGCGACGGCGCCCGGGAATGGATCAGCTGGAACCAGCGCCTCTACGAGACCGGGGGTTTCGGCCTGTGGGTGGTCCGGCTGCGGGCCACCGGGGAGTTCGTCGGTGACTGCGGCCTGACGCCGCAGGAGATCGACGGCGTGACGGATGTCGAGGTCGGCTACCACGTGCGGGCGGAGCTGCAGGGCCACGGGTACGCGACCGAGGCGGCCGCCGCCTGTCACGCGTACGCCCGTGACGTGCTCGGGGTCCGGCGCCTGATCGCGATCATCCACCCCGGCAACGTGCCGTCCCAGCGCGTCGCGGAGAAGATCGGCCTCGCCTTCGAGCGGGACACCCTCTCCCGTGACGGTGACCCGGTCCGGGTCTACGCGACGGCGTTCTGACGCCGGCGGCGGTAGGCGCCCGGCGACATACCGACCTCCCGTTTGAAGGCGGCGGCGAAGGCCACGTCCGAGCCGTAGCCGACCTGACCGGCGACCGCTGCCACGGTGGCCCGGTCGTCGCGCAGCAGTGTGCGGGCCCGTTGCATCCGCAGAGCCAGCAGGTACCGCATGGCGGGCCGGCCCACCCGCTCGGTGAACCGGGCCGCGAAGGCTGCGCGGGACAGCCCGGCCGTGGCGGCCAGCGAGGGCAGGGTCCACGGGTGCGCGAGGTCACTGTGGATGGCCGCCAGGGCAGTGGCGATGCACGGGTCGCCCAGCCCGGCCAGCCACCCCGGCTCGCCGACGGTGCCGCTGTGGTGCCGCAGGGCCCGGA
>NZ_JBEZGQ010001624.1:0-1261 GCF_040650095.1 Actinoplanes sp. NPDC048791
GTCGTTGATCTCGCCCTGCGTGCCGCCCCCGTCATCGACGGGCACAACGACCTGCCGATGGCGTTGCGCGAGCGCGCCGGCTACCGCGTCGACGGCCTGGCCGCGGACCGGCCCGAGTTCCACACCGACATCGCCCGGCTGCGCGCCGGCGGGGTCGGCGGCCAGTTCTGGTCCGTGTACGTGCCCTCGGACCTGAGCGAACCCGAGGCGGTGGTGGCGACCATGGAGCAGATCGACGCGGTGTACCGGCTCGTGGCCGCGTACCCCGGGGATCTGGCTGTCGCGTACTCGGCCGACGACGTCGAGGCGGCCCAGCGCGGCGGGCGGATCGCCTCCCTGATCGGCATCGAGGGCGGGCACAGCCTGGCCACCTCGCTCGGCGTGCTGCGGGCGTTCGCGCGCCTCGGGGTGCGCTACGTGACGCTGACCCACAACCACAACACGTCGTGGGCGGACTCGGCGGCGGACGTACCGGCGGTGGGCGGGCTGGACGACGAGGGCCGGGCCATCGTGGCGGAGATGCAGCGCATCGGCGTCCTGGTCGACCTGTCCCACGTCGCGACCACCACCATGCACGCGGCGCTGGACGTGGCGACCGCCCCGGTGATCTTCAGCCACTCGTCGGCCCGGGCGCTCACCGACCACCGGCGCAACGTCGACGACGAGGTCCTGGTCCGGCTGCGGGACAACGGGGGCGTGTGCATGGTCGCGTTCGTACCGGTCTTCGTCTCGGAGCAGGTCGTGGCCTGGACGGCGGCGGCCGACGCGGAATGGCAGCGGCTCGGGCTGCCGGCCGAGCAGGCTCCCTGGCCCAGAGCTCCCCGGCCGGGCCGCGAGGCTGTGCCGGTCCCGCGTACCGGTGGGGGTTCTTTCGGCACTGCCCTGCCCGGCGGCGACGCGCCGCCGCCGGAGCCGTTCCGGGCCTGGCTGGCCGGGCATCCCCGGCCGGAGGCGACGATCGCCCAGGTGGCCGACCATGTCGAGCACGTGCGGGCGGTGGCCGGGGTGGACCACGTCGGGCTGGGCGGGGACTACGACGGGTGTGATCGGCTGCCGGTCGGGCTGGAGGACGTGTCCGGGTATCCGCGGCTGCTGGCGGAACTGGCCGGGCGGGGCTGGAACCAGGAGGAGCTGGAGAAGCTCACCGGGCGCAATGTGCTGCGCGTGCTGCGGGAGACGGAGGAGGCGGCTGAGGAGCCGCTGTGGCCGCTCTCCCCCGCTCGATAGCGCGGGTCCGGCACTGTCGGCGCGCCCGGCCGGC
>NZ_JBEZGQ010001625.1:0-1261 GCF_040650095.1 Actinoplanes sp. NPDC048791
GGCTTCGGCTTGGCGTGCTGCGTCGGCCTGGCGTGCGGCGTCCGCCTGCTGCGCCGCGGCCCGCCGGGCTGCCTCTTCCGACCGGTGCTGATCCGCCGGATCGCCGTGCCGCGGCTGCGCGGGCACGCCCATCGGCCGCACCGGAAGCACGGGCTCCGCTTGAGCCGGACCACCGTGCCGCGGCTGACCGGGCCGCGCTTGAACGCCGGGATCGGCGAGATAACTCTGGGCAGCCTGCCCCGAACCGTCCGCCTCGCCCGGCCGCTGAGCGGGCACCTGGATCGCCCGGTCCATGGGCGGCTGCTGCGGGCTGCGGTGCTGCCCGGGTACGTCGGCGGGCGCGGGAGAGCCCGGCCGGACCATGCCGACCGTCGGCATCTCCGGCTGAGGGCTGATGAGCGGCAGTTCACCGGTGACCGGGCCATCGACGCCGTGCCGGGCCGGAAGAACCTCGCCCTCGAGCGCGGCCGGTACGCCCGTAACGGGCCGGACCTGGGCGGGAACGTCGTACGCGGTGACCCCGGGCTGCGGTGAACCAACGGTCGGAGCAGTACGGGACGGCGGCCGCTGCGAAGGCGGCACAGCGGTCGGCGTACCCGTGGAGAGAATCATCGCGGTCCGCGGCCCACCGACGATCGGCCGCTCAGCGGTCGACCCGTCGTCGAACGACGCCCGGCCGCGCGAAGCGTTGGCGGCGGACGGGGCAGCCGGCCCGCCACGACGACCCCGGGGCGCGGCGAGGCGCGGATCGGTGTCCTGCGGCGACGAGAACCGCGGATCGTGCACCGGCACACCACGCGGATCCGTGCCCGCCGGAAACGCCTGCGGCGACGCGAGCCGCGCGTCGGCACCCTGCGCTGGCGGCGGAGCGAGCCGGGCGTCCTGCCCAGGCTGCCGGCCGTCCTGCCCAGGCTGCTGAGCGGCCCAGACGTCCTGCCCAGGCTGTTGAGCGGCCCAGGCGTCCTGCGCAGGCGGCTGGACGAGCCGCGGGTCCTGCCCGGGCAACGCACCCCGCGGGTCTCCCGGCGGCGAGAACCGGGGATCATGCACCGGAACGCCACGCGGATCGGTCCCGGCCGGGAAGCTCTGCGAGGACGCGACGCGCGGATCCTGCGCCTGATCATTGGCCCACGGGGTGAAAGCCGCCGGAGCCTGCGACGCCGCCGGGCTCTGCGGCGACTCACCGACCGCGGGCCGCCGGATCGGCGTGAATCCCGGTGACGTAACGGTGGCCGCGGTAGACGATGCCGTGCACCGGCGT
>NZ_JBEZGQ010001626.1:0-1260 GCF_040650095.1 Actinoplanes sp. NPDC048791
GCCCCCACCGCGCCGCCCCCCCCCGCCTGCATGCCGCCGACCAACCCGAGCCAGCCGAGCCCGGCGAACAATGCGGCCCGTTCGAACACCCCGCTCGGGCTGCCCGGCAGCACCTCGCCGTCATCGAGCAGCACGAGCACACTGGCCGCCACGAACGACACCGCCATGGCCGCCGCGACCACCCGGGCCACCCGCCGCGGTCCGACACCGGCCACGGCGGCGATCCCCGCGACGCCCAGCGTGACGGAGATCAGCTTGTGGATCAGCCCGCGCGCGGTGTGCTCCTCGGGCACCCCGGGCGGGAAGCCCAGGCCGGCGTCGGTCCGGATGAAGGCGAGGGCAACAAAACAGAGCCCGCACCCCAGGATCAGGACCACCGTCCGCCCGGTGACCCGCCGGTGCAGCCCGACGGCGCACAGGATCAGCCAGAGGCCGCAGGTGGCCAGGTTGACCGTGCCGTACCAGCCATGCGGGCCGAGCGACAGCTGACTGATCCAGTTGCGCGTCTCGTCGTAGCCGGGCCGGGTGAGGCTGTCCACTGTGCTCACGACGATCATCTGCACCGCGGCGAGCAGCCCGAACGCCGGTAGCAGCCTCATGCCCCGGTTCATCGGGCGAGCCTACGGGGCAAGATTCGAACCGTGAGGATCGCCCACTTCTGCGACAGCCACGCCGGACGGCCGGACGGCGTCGCCCGGTCGGCCGAGCTGACCGTACGGCTGCTGCGCGCGGCCGGGCACGAGGTGGACTTCTACCGCCCCGGACCCCTGCTGAGCCGCGACGGCGTCCGCTCGGTGCCGGTGCCGTTGCGGCAGGTCCGCGTCGGGCTGCCGTTCACACCCCGGCCGGCCGACCTCGTCCACGCGCACAGCACCGGGCCGATCGGGATGACCGGGTTCCGGGCGGCTGCCGACTGGGGCGTGCCGCTGGTGATGACCTGGCACACCGACCTGCTGGCGTACGCCGACCTGTTCGCCGAGATCCCGGTCGGAGCCGCGTGGTGTGCGGTGCGCCTGGGTCTGGGCTGGTCGCCGCGGGAGTTCCTGGAGCTGACCCGGCCCGGAGCGGTACGCCGGCGCCGGCTGGTCGCGCTGGGCCAGGCCATGTTCGCGCGGATGGCGGTGGTCATCGCCCCCTCGGACAAGGCGGCGGCGGGCTTCGCCCCGTTCCGGCCGGCCGCCGAGATCTGCGTGCTACCCACCCCGGGCGCCGCCGTCACGCCTCGACCGCCCCGCGCCGGCGCGAACGTCGTGCTGTCGG
>NZ_JBEZGQ010001627.1:0-1259 GCF_040650095.1 Actinoplanes sp. NPDC048791
GGTCAGCGCGCGCAGCTCGGCGTCGAGGCCGGTCCGGGTACGCCGGTCGAGCGGCCCCGGCAGCACCTTCACCGCGAAGGCCTCGCCGGTGGCACTGTCCACACCGGCCAGCACGTTGCCCACCGTGCCGTCGCCCAGCGGCACCAGCTCGCCGTCGGCCGGATCGGTCGTCATCGTCGTGTCCTCTTCGCCGCCGTCCGTTCCCGCCGCCCGGGTGCCTGACCGCATCGTAGAGCGGTGCGGCCCCCGCGGCCGATCAGGTGCCGTCGCCGGAGTACAGGGAGAATCCCTGCGTACCGGTGCCTTTGTGGTTGCCGGGGTCGTTCCTGGCCGGTGCGACCTTGACGACCGCGCCGGCCGGGCCGGTCTGCTGCACGGTGAGGGTGAGTCCGTAGGCCAGCGCGAGGTTGCCCGTGCCGGTGATCGTCGCGTGCAGATCGTCGCCGTCCCGCACGGCGACGTCGATCCGCAGCTCGTTCGGCGCGGTGAAGGTGAGCAGCATCCCCTCGCAGGAGAACTTGCCGTCCAGGGCGAAGTCGCTCTGTTCCTTCACGAGGATCTGGCACCTGCCGTCCTCGCAGGTGCTCGCGTCTTCGCCGTCCGCCGCTGTGACGATGGCCGGCGGTGCCGAAGACGGCGGCGCACTGGTCGCGGCGCTCGAACCGGAAGGGCTCGGAGCCGGCCCGGCATCGCCGCCGCCGCCGCAGGCCGACGAGGCGAGCAGGAAGGCCGGCACGAGCAGAGTCAGGGCGCGTCCCCGGATCACACCGGCACCGCGGACAGGCGGCGGCCGGCCGGGGCGGGCCCGTGGCGGTTCGGCCCGGGCTCGCCGGGCAGGGCCATGAAGACCAGCAGCACGATGAAGCCGAAGGGCAGCAGGTTGATCAGTTGCAGCCAGCCGGAGTAGCCGACGTCGTGCAGGCGCCGCGCCACCAGGGCGGTCACCGGCACGACCGTGGCGAAGTAGTAGGCGATCAGGACGTACATGAGCCAGTCGGCGACCGCCACGCTCAGCGTCGCCAGCGCGACCACGATGACGGCGTGCACGAGCACGAACATCCAGTACTCGATGCGGCGGGCCCGGCCCCGGTAGTCGGCGTACCGGCGCAGTGCCGAGAGGTAGTAGCGGTGCATGGCGGCCTCCCCGGACGTTCTTCCGCCCGCTCGGACGGCACCGGGAACGCTAGGGCCGGGCCGGCCGCCCCCGGGGCCGGTGGCCGGATGCGGCCAACGGCCCCGTCGGCCCAGCCGGCTTCGGG
>NZ_JBEZGQ010001628.1:0-1258 GCF_040650095.1 Actinoplanes sp. NPDC048791
CGACCGGCGGCCCCGCATCTGCTCGGGGAGGTCCTCGGCGTGGCCGCGCAGCTCGGGGTGCAGCTGCGGACACCTCCGGCGCGGTGCCGGCCAGCACCTCCCGTACGGCGTCGATCACGTCGGCGGCCGACGCCGCGTTCGGGTCCAGGGCCACGCCGGCCCCGCCGCGTTCGATGGCCGCGGCCCCGGCGAACTGGTCGGTCGAGAACGGCAGCACGACCATCGGTACGCCGAAGGTCAAAGCCTCGGTAACGCTGTTGTTGCCACCGTGAGTGACCGCCAGCGCGGCCCGGGCCAGCAGCGCCGTCTGCGGCAGGAAGTCGCGGACCAGCCAGTCCTGGCCGGGCTCGGGCAGGTCCCGGGCCGAGCCGGTCGCCACCGCCACCCGTACGTCGAGGGAGCGCAGCGCCGTCAGCACGGTGGCCAGCACGTCGCCGCGGGCCGACAGGAAGCTGCCGAAGCTGACGTAGACCACCGGCCGGTCGTCCGCGTCCAGCCAGGCCCGGATGTCGTCGGGCACCGTCTCGGTCCGCACCGCCGAGCCGAGGAAGACGTGCGGGGGCAGCAGCGCGGTACGGGCCGGGTCGTGCAGCGCCTCCGGATAGTTGAACAGCAGCCGGTCACCGTGCTCGGCGAGCGCGTCGGACACCAGTGGCGCCGTCCGGGACAGGCTGCGCAACGCCACGTTCCACTCGGCGGTGAACGCGGCCCGTACGTCGCGGCAGGCCTTGTGCAGTTCGGCCAGCTCGGCGGGCGCCGGGGTGAACGCGGCCGGCCAGTCCGTCGGGTAGCCGTAGACCTCGCCGCCGACCGGTAGCGCCGACGGGTGCCCGAGGACCACGTCCGCGTGCGGCACCCGGTCCGCCGACAGGGCGAGGCGGGCGCTGAAGGCCAGGTGGTCCACGATGACGTGGTCCGGGCGTACCGCGGCGACCGTCTCGCGGACCGCGTACGCGCGGCCGACCGGATCCCAGAGCAGGTCCGCGCGCCGGGCCCGGGCCTGGAAGAGCAGGGTTTCGACCAGGCCGCGCCGGGTCGCGGCGAAGAAGCCGCGCAGGGCCTCGTCCTCGCCGGCGGGCTGCTGCTCGGCCCGGATGACGCCGGGATTGGAGCCGCGGCCCAGCGGCAGGTCGGTCCACTCGAAGCCGGCCGCCCGCACGATCGGCGCGGTCGCCGGGCCGGTCGCGAGCATCAACATCTCCCACGTCGAGTACGAGACCGCGGCCCGGCACTACGCCCACGTCGACATGCCGGGGCA
>NZ_JBEZGQ010001629.1:0-1258 GCF_040650095.1 Actinoplanes sp. NPDC048791
GACGCCGCCGACCGACTGCTGCCTGTCCCCGCCGCTCCCGACGCCCACCGCGCCGGTGCCGACGCCGCACAGCCCCTCGGCGACGCCCTCGCCGTCGTCCTCGCCGGACGACAGTGACTCGCCGGCGCCGAGCGAATCGCCCGTTTCGGCCGAGCCGACCGGGCCGGACGACACCGCGGGGACGGACCAGGACGAGCGCCGGGGACGCCACGCGCGACGGCACTGATCCGATTTGTCACGATAAACGACTCGCGGGGCCTCGGCCGCGCGGGTCGTTTTCTCCACTTTGCCCTGGTCAGGGCTGCGCGCTGTACCCGTTCGGTCTCAGCTGTGAGATCCTGGGCTGCCGCGCCCGGAAGGACACATACACTTCACGCCGATGGACACGACTGTCGCCGACACGTTGATCGGCACGACGATTGACGGGCGCTACCGGATCACCGGTCGCGTGGCCCGTGGTGGCATGGCGACTGTGTACACCGCTGTGGACGACCGGCTCGAACGCACGGTGGCCCTGAAGATCATTCACCCGTCGCAGGCGACGAACGTGCACTTCGTCGACCGCTTCACCGACGAGGCGAAGACGATCGCCCGGCTCACCCACCCCAACGTCGTCGCCGTGTACGACCAGGGCCGCCACCAGGGCCTGCCGTACCTGGTCATGGAGTACGTCCAGGGCCGCACCCTGCGCGACCTGCTGATCCAGCGCCGCCGGCTCAACCCGGTCGAGGCGCTGGCCATCTGTGAGCAGATGCTCGCCGCCATCGCCGCCGCGCACCGCGCCGGCCTGGTGCACCGCGACGTCAAGCCGGAGAACGTGCTGGTCGCCGAGGCGCCCAGCGGCGGCATCGCCAACCTGGTCGACAGCGTGGTCAAGGTGGCCGACTTCGGCCTGGCCCGCGCGGTCGAGGCCAGCAGCGCCGACGAGTCCGGCCAGCTCATGGCCACGGTCGCCTACGTGGCGCCCGAGCTGGTCACCGACGGGCACGCCGACGCGCGCACGGACGTCTACTCGGCCGGCATCGTGCTCTTCGAGATGCTCACCGGCCGGGTCCCGTACGACGGCGACGAGCCGGTCGAGGTCGCCTGGCAGCACGTCGACAACGACGTCCCGGCGCCGTCCAGCATCGTCAAGGGCCTGCCCACCGTGCTCGACGACCTGGTCGCCCGGGCCACCCGCCGCGATCCGGGCGCCCGCCCCACCGACGCCGGCGCGCTGCTGGCCGAGGTGCAGGTGGTCCGCGACGACCTGGGCGCG
>NZ_JBEZGQ010001630.1:0-1255 GCF_040650095.1 Actinoplanes sp. NPDC048791
GTCGCGGACCCGAACACCGTCGAGCGGCCGGTCTTGCATAGGGCAATCTCCACCCGGAGCTCCCGGCCGGACCGGACCCGGTCCGGCCGGGAGCTAGAGCGACGAGCCGAGCGGGTGGTCGAAGCCGCGTTCGTTCATCCGGGTCGCCGCGGCCAGCAGGGCCGCGGTGAACTCCGCGACCCGGTCGTCGGTGAACCGCACGGTGGGACCGCTGAGGGTCAGGGCCGCCACCACCGAGCCGGACCGCCCCTCGAGCGGAACAGCCACCGCGGACAGGCCCTCCTCCCGCTCCCCGTGGCTGACAGCGAATCCCTGCACGGCTGCCTGGTCGATCCATTCCTGCATCCGGCCGGTATGCCCCTCGCCCCACGGCGAGGACAGGGCGATGCGGCTGAGCAGCGCGGGCGGGGCGTTGCGGAGCAGTACTTTGGCCGAGGCGCCGGCCCAGAGTGGAAGTTCGTCACCCACCCGGACGACGTGCCGCAGCGGTTGAGGGCTCTCCTGCTGGGCGATGCAGACGCGGACGGTGTCGCGGACGACGTAGAGGTTGACCGTCTCGCGTTCGCGGGTGGCGAGCTCGCGCATCAGCCGCTGGGTCTCGGGCGGCAGTTCCCAGCTCTGCCGGGCCAGGTGGGCCCACCGCCACAGGCCCGGGCCGGCCATGTAGCCGGAGTTCGTGGCCCACAGCAGCCCGGTCTGCTCCAGCGTCTGGACGATCCGGATGACGGTCGTCTTGGCCAGGCCGGTCGCGGCGACGATGTCGCGGATGGCCAGGAGCGGGCGCTCCTCGGTGAGCAGCGACAGGATGTCCAGGGCGCGCTGGATGCTGCGTACGCCCTGGCTGTCGGACGTCTCCTCGCCGGGGGCCTTGCGGCTGGTCGCGGATGGCACCGTGACTCACTTCCTCTCGTCAGCCGCGACGGGCGGCCGTGGTGTCGCGGACACCGACGATTGTGCCGTCCCGCCGGCGTCGACATCGGCTCGTAACTTTTCGACACCCACCTATTGCCTTCGCCCGGCGGCCAACCGTACGTTACACCCGAGTCCGCAGAGCGGTCCAGAAGTGCCAAATACGTCCACTGAGCGGACCTGGGAGGTTCTCGTGCTCGACGCGATTCTCGAGACGCCGGCCGGCGACGTCGTCCTCGCACCTGCCTTGCTCGGTGGAAAGTGGAGCACCGACGGGGCCACGATCGAGCGCGTCGGGCCGTACGTCCGCAAGGTGGTCAGCCGGGCCCGGCCGGCCGGGCCCGGC
>NZ_JBEZGQ010001631.1:0-1254 GCF_040650095.1 Actinoplanes sp. NPDC048791
GCCACGCGTACCAGCACGGCGTCCCCGGCGTGGTGGCCGTACGTGTCGTTGATGGGCTTGAAACCGTCCAGGTCGATGTGCAGCAGCGCGACCCCGCCGCTGACCGCCGCGGCCAGCCGGCGGCCGAACAGCACCCGGTTGGCCAGCCCGGTGAGCGGGTCGTGGGTGGCCTCGTGCCGCAGCCGGTCCTGCAGTTCGCGGGCGTCGGTGACGTCGCGGGCGTTGCTCACCACGGCGGCCACGCTGGGCTCGTGCGTGAGGTTGCGGCTGGTGACCTCCAGCCAGCGCCAGGAGCCCTCCTTGTGCCGGTAGCGGGCCTGGTAGGTGAAGGTCGCGCCGGGCGTGGCCATCAGCTGCTGCAGGTCGCCGAGCAGCGCGGGCAGGTCGTCGGGGTGGATCAGCGTGATCACCCGGACGCCGAGCATCTCGCCCGGTTCGTAGCCGAGCATCCGGGTGGCCGGGGTCAGGTAGACCATCGCGCCGGTGTGGTCGATCAGCGAGGTGATGTCGGTCGAGTACTCCAGCAGCAGCCGGACCCGCTCCTCCTGCCGGCGCAGCGTCTCCAGGCCGGCGTCGGAGCGCCGGACCAGCGACTCGTTCTCGGCGAAGGTGAGCAGCTGCCGGGCCACCACGACCGCGGTGATCACCAGCAGGCCACCGAGCGCGACATGGGCGGTGGCGCTCAGCCCGGACGGCAGGACGGCGGGCAGGACGGCGAAGACGAGCCCGAGCATCGCGTACGGCAGCACGCTGTAGGTCCGGCGGCGCCGCTCAGGCCGGCCCGCGGCCGTCCGGTCGGCGAGTTCCTGCACCCTGGGGGCCACGCTGACCAGGGCGACCGCGGTGATCTGCAGGGCCAGCTGCGCGCGCCACCCGGCACTGCCCGGCAGCACGCCGCCGTTGACGCACTGGACCACCGCGGCAGCGACGAGCGGAGCCGCCGTGGCCGAGCTGATCGGGCTGTGCCCGCCCATGACGAGCCGGATGACGGCGAAGGTGGTCACGACGGCGATGGCGACCGCAGCCATGGACGCGCCCGAGCTGACACCCAGGGCGGCCGAGCGGTCGGCCATGAACCAGATGGCCACGACGGCGGCGGTCCCGACCGCGGTGGTGTCGAGCAGGTAGCGCAGCCGGACCCGGCTGGGCGCCGGCGGGCGTGGGTGGGTGAGCGCGGCGACCACCAGTACGGTGACGCCCGCGAGCACGCAGACGCTCTGGAACTGGCCGGTCGGCACGGCACCGGCGTCGGGG
>NZ_JBEZGQ010001632.1:0-1253 GCF_040650095.1 Actinoplanes sp. NPDC048791
GACGACCCGGCCGGCGTGGCCGCGGTCGCCGCCCTGGTCGACGATCTCGGTTTCGACCCGGTCGTGGCCGGGCCGCTGGCCGAAGGGGTACGGATGGAGCCCGGCTCCGAGCTGTTCGGGGCGAACACCGACGCCGCCGAGGTACGGGCCATGCTCGACCGCTTCCCCGCCTCGGACCGGGGCCGGCTCGTCGCCGCGGCCCGGACCACCGGCATGTGACGGCCCCACGGTCGGAAAATTGACCTGGCGCACCGTCGGCGAGCGGTCAAAGATGAAGGTCGTCACGTCAGCCCGGTCAGCGGTCCGAACGCGACGAGGGGGATGTATGTGAGCTTGCAGCGGCACGAACCGCGGTTCAGCGAGCACGCACCCCTGGTCGGACGGCAGGCCGAGTGCGCGGCCCTCGATCAGTTGATCGCGGCGCTGCGCCGGGGCGAGAGCCGCGTGCTCGTGCTGCACGGTGCCCCCGGCACCGGGAAGTCGGCATTGATCGACTACGCCGAGCGCGCGGCGACCGGCACGCGCGTGCTGCGCGCGGTCGGCATCGAGTCCGAGATGGAGCTGGCGTTCGCCACCCTCCATCAGGTCTGCGCGCCGTTGCTCGGACGCCTGAAAGAGCTCCCCGACCTGCAGCGCGCCGCGCTCGAGACCGTCTTCGGGCTGCGGACCGGACCGCCGCCGGAACGCTTCCTGGTCGGCCTGGCCGTGCTCAGTCTGCTCTCGGACGCGGCCGGGGCACAGCCACTGTTCTGTGTGGTGGACGACGCCCAATGGATGGACCTGGCGTCAGGTCAGGTGCTGGGCTTCGTCGCCCGGCGGCTGCTGGCCGAGTCCGTCGCCCTGGTCCTCGGCTCCCGGGAACGCGGCCCGGAGCTGCGCGACCTGCCCGCCCTGGAGGTGTCCGGGCTGGGTGACGACGCTGCGCACGCCCTGCTGGACTCGGTCACCAACTCCGGGCTCGACCAGCACATCCGCGCCCGGATCGTGGCCGAGACCCGGGGCAACCCGCTGGCCATGCTGGAGCTCCCCCGCGGGCTGACCACGACCCAGCTGGCCGGCGGGCTCGGCCTGCTGAACGCGGACACGCTGCCGGGCCGGATCGAGCAGAGCTTCCTGGCCCGTGTCGAGGCACTGCCCGCGCCGGCCCGGCGGCTGCTGCTGATCGCCGCGGCCGAGCCGGACGGCGACCCGGTGCTGCTGTGGCGGGCCGCCGAACGCCTCGGAGTCCCGCCGGCGACCGCCCTGGCCGGCGG
>NZ_JBEZGQ010001633.1:0-1252 GCF_040650095.1 Actinoplanes sp. NPDC048791
GCCGGCCCGGCCGGCTGCGCGGGTGAGGCGGCGGCCCAGGCCGGGCCCGGGGTGACCAGGACCCCGGACAATGCGACGGCGGCGACCATTCCCGAAAGCCGGGTTCTCGCATTCATGGCATTCCCATCCACGCAGGACACGCGTCGCGGCAAATCGACGGCCGTCACAGCGGAACACTTTTCCGGCGGTGTTCTCCGGGCGTGGCCGGAAGCGGCCTTCTCCTTGCCTGCAAGGGCTCAGAGGGCTAGGGCCGGTCCTGGGCGGCGGCGTCCGTACCGGCGCTGGACGGTTTCTGTATGCGGGCCGCTATAAGTGGTCTGCCGATTCCGGGAGGAACAATGAAATCGTCGGGAACACTGAGACGGGCGGTCACCGTCGCCGCCGTACTGCTGACCGCTCTGGTCGTGGGCGATCCGGGCGCACTCGCCGCGCCGGGCGCGCCGAACCGCGCGGCCGCGGCCCGGGCCGCGGGTCTGGAGTCCTCGATCGAGGACCGGGTCCGCGCCGCCGCCGTCGTCGGTGTCGTCGCGCCGGACAGCTGGCTGGTGCTCAACGAACGCGACTTCGTCTTCCAGCTGTGGCAGAACGCGACGAACCTGCCCGAGGTGCGCGGCTCCGCCGAACTGGCCCTGATGAACAGCTCCACCGATGACTTCGTCGAGTGCACGGTGTTCATCGAGTCCGGCATCCACGACGCCAAGAACCGCGACGTGGCCAACGAGGTCCGCGACGCGACCGCCGCCCGGGAGGCCCGCGAGCTCAAGCAGCGCGCGCTGATCACCGTGCAGATGCAGGTGACCCCGGAGCTGCTGCTGCTGGCCGACCGCGAGTTCGTGTTCGAGATCTACCGCGGTCCGACCGGCCCCCGGGTGAAGGCCGCCGCGCTGACCGCGTTCGCCGGGACCGCCCAGCAGCTGCGCGACTTCATCACCACCGGCATCGCGCAGGCCCGCGAGCAGGACCGGCTCGCCGAGATCGCCGCGGACCAGGAACGCACCGAGGCCGAACGCCGGGCCCTGATCGAGCGCGAGGGACGGATCGCCGCGGCCGCGGTGCTGGGTGTGGCCGCCGATGAGGGCAAACTGGTGCTCAGCGACGTCAACTTCGTGCGCTGGGTGTGGAACACCGCTCCCGAGCCCACCGAGGTCTACGCCGCGGCCGAGGCCGCCCTGCGCAGCAACGACCCGGCCGACTGGCGGGCGTTCATCACCACCGGCATCCACGCCGCCGACGAACGCGACCGGCAGGCGGC
>NZ_JBEZGQ010001634.1:0-1251 GCF_040650095.1 Actinoplanes sp. NPDC048791
GGGCGGCGCTGCTGGTCGGAGCGCTCGCCGGGCTCTACCCGGCCGCCCGGGCGGCCCGCCTGTCCCCGGCCGAGGCCCTGCGCACCCTGTGAGGCCCGGTTCCAAGCGCTTTTGTGGGGTTCCCACAAAAGCCGGGCTCCGGCATGCGTGATCCCGGCATTGTTGTACCCACCGGTAATCAAGGAGGGTAGAGATCAGGTGGAGGCGGCGCTCCGGGACCCGGACGTCGCCTTCTGTGCGTTGTGCTTGGGAGGCTCAGCCGGTGTTCAGTCGTGTCGCCATCGTCAACCGTGGAGAGGCCGCGATGCGGCTCATCCACGCTGTCCGGGATCTTTCGGCGGAAACCGGGACGCGGATCGAGACGATCGCCCTCTACACCGATTCCGATCGCACCGCGACCTTCGTCCGCGAGGCCGACCACGCGTACCTGCTGGGTCCGGCCGCCGCGCGCCCCTATCTCGACCTGGCCGTGCTGGAGCGGGCGCTGGTGGAGACCCGGGCCGACGCGGCGTGGGTCGGCTGGGGCTTCGTCGCCGAGGACCCGGCGTTCGCCGAGCTCTGCGAGAAGGTCGGGGTCACCTTCGTCGGGCCCAGCGCGGACGCGATGCGCAAGCTCGGCGACAAGATCGGCGCCAAGCTGATCGCCGAGGAGGTCGGTGTCCCGGTCGCCCCGTGGAGCCGCGGCGAGGTCGCCACGCTGGAGGACGCCCTGCAGGCCGGGGACCGGATCGGCTACCCGCTGATGCTCAAGGCCACCGCGGGTGGCGGCGGGCGCGGCATCCGGATGGTCGCCTCGGGTGCGGACCTGGCCGACGCGTACGAGCGCACCAGCCAGGAGGCGCTGCGGGCGTTCGGCTCGGGTGTCGTCTTCCTGGAGCGCCTGGTCACCGGCGCCCGCCACGTCGAGGTGCAGGTCATCGCCGACGGGCAGGGCACCGCGTGGGCGCTGGGGGTGCGCGACTGCTCGGTGCAGCGGCGCAACCAGAAGGTCATCGAGGAGTCGGCCTCCCCGGTGCTCTCCCCGGAGCAGACCGCCGAGCTGAAGGCGTCGGCCGAGCGGCTCGCCGTGGCCGTCGGTTACCGCGGCGCCTGCACCGTCGAGTTCCTCTACCACCCGGGCGAGAAGCTGTTCGCCTTCCTGGAGGTCAACACCCGGCTCCAGGTCGAGCACCCGATCACCGAGATCACCACCGGCACCGACCTGGTCCGGCTCCAGCTGCACGTGGCCGGCGGCGGGCGGCTGACCGGCCC
>NZ_JBEZGQ010001635.1:0-1247 GCF_040650095.1 Actinoplanes sp. NPDC048791
GCCCGGGCCGCACCGAGGCCGAGGTCGCCGCCGACATCGACCTGGCCATCCGCGACGCCGGGCACGCCCGTACGGACTTCGTCATCGTCGCGGCCGGCCCGAACGCCGCCAGCCCGCACCACAGCAGCGGGCCGCGGATCATCGAACGCGGCGACCCGGTGGTCGTCGACATCGGCGGCACGATGCCGAGCGGCTACTGCTCCGACTGCACCCGCACGTACGTCCTCGGGCCGTCGGCGCCCGCGGACTTCACCGACTACTACGCCGTGCTCCAGGCCGCCCAGCGGGCCGCGGTGGCCGCCGTCCGGCCCGAGGTCAGCGCCGAGGCAGTGGACGCCGCCGCACGCCGCCCCATCGAGCAGGCCGGCTACGGGGAGCTGTTCCTGCACCGCACCGGTCACGGGATCGGGCTGGAGACGCACGAGGACCCGTACATCGTCGCGGGAAACACCGACCCCCTGGTGGCGGGCATGGCGTTCTCGGTCGAGCCCGGCATCTACCGGGCCGGTGCGCACGGGGCCCGGATCGAGGACATCGTCGTCTGCACCCCCGACGGCGTACGGCGGCTCAACACCACCGACACCGGCCTGGTCCACCTCTAACGCTCGTTCAGGAGCAACCCGTGGGTACCGGAAATGCGGCGAGCCGCTACGGTTTACGACATGACGACCTACTCGGGTCCGGCAACGCTGATCCTCGTCGACGGCGCACGCGTCACCGGCATGGCCTCGCTCGGCACCAACAACCGGGGGAACCTCAACGGCTGGAGCGGCACGTTCCGGCCCAACGAGGTCAGCACGGACATCCGTAACGCGACCGAGGGACTGCAGTTGGAGTTGCCCTACGACCAGATCGGTGAGGTCGCCGTGACCGGCGTCCGCAAGCTGCTGGCCACCCAGGTGCTGATGTCGCTGGTCGGTCGGGGGCCCGCACCCTTCTGAGGCCGGCCCGGCCGGGCCCTCAGGGTCATACCGGGGTCGTCTCCGGGGATGGCCGGATGGCTCCCCGCCACGCCGCACGCGAGGCTCGCAGACATGGGAAGTGTCCGAGCCTCGCTCGTGCGATCCGACACCGCCGTGCTGCATCTGCGGGTGCTGCTGCTCTCGGGCATCGCGACGGTCCTGATCACCCGCGGCTTCCTCGCGGCCACCGGCTATCCCAAGCTGGGCGGCGGCGGGCTGCACATCGCGCACGTGCTCTGGGGCGGTCTGCTCATGCTGGCCGGCCTGGGCGCCGCACTGGCCCTG
>NZ_JBEZGQ010001636.1:0-1242 GCF_040650095.1 Actinoplanes sp. NPDC048791
CGGCTCGCTGACCGGTGCCACCAGCGCCCAGGCCGCCAGCCCGTACGAGCGCGGCCCGGCCCCGACCACGGCCAGCCTCGACGCCAGCCGCGGGCCGTTCGCCACCGCCCAGCAGAGTGTCTCCAGGCTCAGCGTCTCCGGCTTCGGCGGCGGCGTCATCTACTACCCGACCAGCACCGCCGAGGGCACCTTCGGCGCGGTCGCCATCTCGCCCGGCTACACCGCGAGCTGGTCGAGCATCAGCTGGCTCGGGCCGCGGATCGCCTCGCACGGCTTCGTGGTCATCGGCATCGAGACCAACTCGACCCTCGACCAGCCCGCCTCCCGCGGCAACCAGCTGCTCGCGGCGCTGGACTACCTGACCCGCAGCAGCTCGGTGCGCACCCGCATCGACGCGAGCCGGCTCGCCGTGGCCGGGCACTCGATGGGCGGCGGCGGCTCGCTGGAGGCCGCCAAGGACCGGCCGTCGCTGCAGGCCGCGGTGCCGCTGGCGCCCTGGAACCTGACCAAGTCCTGGTCGGGCCTGCGGGTGCCCACCCTGATCGTCGGCGGTGAGAGCGACACGATCGCGCCCGTCTCGTCGCACTCGATCCCGTTCTACAACAGCATCCCGTCGGCCACCGAGAAGGCGTACCTGGAGCTCAACAACGCCAGCCACTTCTTCCCGCAGACCACCAATACCCCGACCGCCCGGCTGGCAGTGGCCTGGCTCAAGCGCTTCGTCGACGACGACACCCGCTACGACCAGTTCCTCTGCCCCGGCCCGAGCAGCTCGGCCATCTCCGACTACCGCAACACCTGCCCGCTGTCCTGATTCACCAGTGGACCGGAGCCGGCAGCGTGCCCCGCCGGCTCCGGCCTCATGATCAGGAATTGACGAGGTGCAGGAACTCGGCCGCACGAGCAACCGAGCCGTGCGCCCAGCCGTCAGAATCGAGCCATGCCGACCTACCCGGGCGCCGACGCCACGCCGCTGTCCTACGACGACACCGGCGGTGACGGTCCACCGCTGGTCACCCTGGCCGGCGGCTCCGGCCGGCACCCCGCGTACCTGGGTGACCTGGCCGGTCTCGGCCGGCACCGGCGGCTGATCACCCCGCACCTGCGCGGGGTGGGCCGCTCCCCGCTGCCCGCCGACGTCACCCTCGGCTCGTTCTGGCGGCAGGCGGCCGACCTGGAACGGCTGCGGCGGCACCTGGGCGTCGAGCGGCTGCGGCTGCTGGGCCACTCGGCCGGGACCCG
>NZ_JBEZGQ010001637.1:0-1239 GCF_040650095.1 Actinoplanes sp. NPDC048791
CGACCCCGCCGGCGGTACGGTCGTCGAGCACCCGGTCCTCGGCTGGCGCAACGTCCGCGCCGGCGCCCAGCTGGCCCGGACCACCGGCCTGCCCGTACGCGTGGACAGCAATTCCCGCGCGCTGCTCAGAGCCGAACAACTCTTCGGGGCCGTCGCCGGCCGGGCCCGCAGCAGTGCGGTCCACCTGTTCGTGGGCAACGTCGTCGACGTCGCGTTCGCGGTGGGTGGTGTGGTCCACCAGGGTCCGCGGTCCGCCGCCGGCGCTGTCGCCCACCTTCCGGTCGAGGGCCGCGCCGAGGTCTGCGCCTGTGGCCGGATCGGCTGCCTGCAGGCGGCTGTCTCCGAGCAGACCCTCGTGCGCCGCGCCCTGACCGACGGGCTGATCGACCGGCCGGACGTCACGGCGCTGGTGGAGGTGGCCCGCGGCGGACACGCCGCGGCCGTCGCGCTGCTCCAGGAGCGCGCACGTCTCGTGGGCCGGGCCGCGGGCCTGCTACTCGACCTGTTCGATCCGGAGGTCCTGGTGGTGGCCGAGGCCGGTGCCAACCGGCTGCCGGCGTGCCTGGCGACGTTGCGCGCCGAGGCCGCGGCCTGCTCCGCCACGGGCGCCGACATGACCCGGACCGTGCACCCGAGCAGCTTTCCGAGCCACGTCCTCGCCGTCGCCGGTGGTGCGGTCGCCCTTGATCAGGTGTACGGCGCACCCCTGGCCACCAGCGATTACTTATTTCAGTGCGGCGCATGGTTGCCCCCTAATCCCAGCTGCATAGTATGAATTGAGCCGGCGGTGATCCCGCCGCATCCGGTACCCACTCCCCCTCCTCGGCTTCCGGCCTGCCACTCGCAGGTCTGCTCCGCCGTGCCCGCGCTCCATCCGATCGGAGGCCGTCCCATGACCGTCATCGTCTCCCGGCCACTCGCGCCGGCCCCGGTCGACGCCACGTTGTTCCGCCAGGTGTTCCGGCGCCACGCCGCCGGCGTGGCCGTCGTGACCACCGACGCGGGACGTGGCGCCGCCGGTGTCACCGTCACCTCGCTCGCCTCGCTGTCCGCCGAGCCACCGCTGCTGTCGTTCAGCATCTCCGCGGCCGCATCCTTCTGGCCGCACCTGCGGGACGCCGACACAGCCGTCGTGCACCTGCTGCCCCGTACGCAGGGCGCCCTCCTTGACCTTCCACTTGGCCAGCAGCTCGTCGTAGGAGCCGTCGTTGATGAGCGCGTATAGGGCGGTCTGCACGG
>NZ_JBEZGQ010001638.1:0-1239 GCF_040650095.1 Actinoplanes sp. NPDC048791
CTGGAGGCCCCCGCGGCCCCGGCGGAACGCGACGAGACCGATCGGGTCACCGACCGCGTCGTGACCACGCTGGGCCGGGAACGCTTCGCGGCACTGCTCGCCGAGGGCAGCCGGCTGGGCCCGGACGACGCCCGGGCCCTCATCGCGGCCTGAGTCAGGCGACCGTCTTCGGCCGGTACGACGCGATGATCACGCCGCTCTTCATGACCTTGGTGTCGATCAGCTCGAACGTGGTCTTGACGTCCTTGAGCGGGGTGCTCAGCGAGTCGCCGCCCTCGAGCACCGGGTGGATCCAGAAGCGCACCTCGTCGACCAGGCCGGCCGCGACCAGCTGGGCGGTGACCGAGCCGTAGCCGTACTGCAGGATGTCCTGGCCGTCCTGGGCCTTGAGCGCGGTGACCGCGGCGATCAGGTCACCCTCCAGCACCTCGGTGTTGTTCCAGGTGGGGTCGGTCAGGGTGGTCGACGCGACGTACTTCTTGACGCTGTTGAAGTAGGCCGCGCCGGTGCTCGGGTCGCTCTCGTCCATGGCCGGCCACGCCGCCGACATGCCGTCGTAGGTGGCCCGGCCCATCAGGAGCGCGTCGGCCCGCTCGGTCTGGGAGCCGGCGAAGGCGCCGGCCTCGTCGTCGAAGTAGGGCCCGGTCCACATGGGGTTCTCGATGACGCCGTCGAGGGTGAGGTAGGTCGAGTTGATGAGCTTGCGCATCGGAATTCTCCTGAATCAGTGGTGTGCCGTGCTGACCTACTGATCATGTCCGGGCGCACTTACGGTTCTCTTCAGGTGCGGCTACGGCCGCTTGGTCAGGCGGACGGCGGTGTAACCGCGCAGGACGAAAGTCGGGCGCTGGACCGGCTCCGCGGCCAGCTCCAGGCGGGGCGCGTGGTCGAGCAGGGCGGCCACGGCCGTACGCAGCTCGAGGCGGGCCAGTGGCGCGCCGAGGCAGAAGAGCAGGCCGGCGCCCAAGCCCACGGGCGGGTTCGGGTCGCGGCCCACGTCGAACGCGTCCGGGTCGGTGAACACGGCCGGGTCGCGGTTGGCCGCGCCGAGCAGCGCGGCCACCTCGGCGCCGGCGGGCACGGTGACTCCGGCCAGCTCGACGTCGGCCGCGGCGGTACGGATGAACATGTGCAGCGGCGGGTCGTACCGGATCATCTCCTCGGTCGCGGCCGGGAGCAGCCCCCGGTCGGCACGCAGCCGCGCGAGCTGGTCCGGGTGCCGCAGCAGGGCCACCAGGC